>CAKUDJ010000045.1 GCA_934644855.1 uncultured Elusimicrobiales bacterium | reverse complement strand
ATTGGTTGTTTTGGTAAACGGCTTCCATAACTACTTGGCCGTTTTCGTTAAATTCTTTGGCTTCCCCGTCTGGGATTTGCCCTAAAAGTTCCACGGTAGTCCCTCTGGAAGAAAGGGTTTCCTCGGCTACTTCTTTGCCTTGCACATAAAACGAGCGGCTGCCTTTGCTGCTTTTAATAACCGTGCCCGGGTATAACGACGCTTTAGGCACCAACTGTGCCGGCTTAATGTGGCGGCCGTGTTCGGTGCGGTCTTTTACATCAATCAACTGTCCGTCTTGGTAAAGTTCACTGAAAGTGACGGCATTTTCCGCCAAGTTGATAACTTCCAACACGCCGTCAATCTTCCCGTTTTTTAAGGTTTTGACGGTCTTATTAGTCACTTCAATCTGTTCCAGTTGGCCGTCGGGCAGTTTCCCGGCGGTGTTGATGACGTTATGGTCTTTATCCAAATATTCTTTAGCCAGCGGCAAAGCGCGGTAATAGGTGCGGCTGTCCGGCGTGACGATGCAAATAGTTTTTTCTTTCATAACGGGTCCTTTATGTTATTTGAATCATTTTACATAATTAGCGGGCGTAGTGGCATAATCTGTTTTATAAGTTGACAGAAAGGGTTATTTTTTATGTAAACTATATAATAAGTATTTATTTTAAGGGGGAAATATGAGCGAAGTAATTTTAACCGATGCAAATTTTGAACAAGAAGTCTTGCAGCACAAAGGCCCCGTGATGGTGGACTTTTGGGCCACCTGGTGCGGCCCGTGCCGTATGTTGGCCCCGGTGGTGGAAGAACTGGCTAAAGAATATGAAGGCAAAGTAAAAGTATGCAAATTAAATACCGATGACGGCGCCGATACCAGCACCAAATACCGCATTACTTCCATTCCTACCATTATTTTCTTTAAGGACGGTGAAGTAAAAGGCCAAACCGTAGGTTTGCAATCCAAGGCGGCCTTGCAAGAAAAACTCAACGCGCTTTTATAAGCGTTTGGTGTTGCCTGTTTTATAACCGCCCGCCGAAATGACGGGCGGATACATAAAAATCTTCCTAACTTTTCATCCCCATAAATTTATGTCCGCACAACCAACCTTATTTTTAATTGATGCACA
Organism: uncultured Elusimicrobiales bacterium; assembly: GCA_934644855.1. Taxonomy (GTDB): domain Bacteria; phylum Elusimicrobiota; class Elusimicrobia; order Elusimicrobiales; family Elusimicrobiaceae; genus Avelusimicrobium. The sequence continues at coordinate 5,589 of CAKUDJ010000045.1, read as the reverse complement.
CGGCTTTTTGCACCGCAACTACCATGCGTTGCCTAAGCTGACGACGACTTCCGGCCAGGAGGTTGGCGCGTTGTACGGGTTTGTGCGTTGGCTGACTAAATTTCTGCACGAAAAACATCCGCAATATGCGGCTGTTTGTTTTGATTCTCCGGGCGGTTGTGCCCGCCGCAAAGCGTTGTTGCCGTCTTATAAAGGCACGCGCAAAAAGCCGGATGACGCGCTTGTCAGCCAGTTAAACTTGGCGCGCGGCCTGGTGAAAGAAATGGGTTTTGCCGTGGTAGCCCAAGACGGCATTGAGGCGGATGACTTAATGGCGTTTATTGCCCAAAGTGCCGCCAAGCAGAACTTGCACAGCGTGTTGGTCACGTCCGACAAAGACGTTTACCAATTTTTGAGTGATAAAATAAGCATTTGGCCCTCGGGCGGGAAGGACGGCTTTAAGGGGCCGGAAGCCGCCGTGGAAAAATTTGGGGTGGAAACAAAATTCCTGCCGGATTATTTTGCCATTGTGGGCGACGCGTCCGATAACATCCCCGGCATTATGGGTGTGGGCCCCAAAAGTGCGGTGGAGCTGATTAAAAAATTCGGCCACTTGCAGGATATTATCCGCGCCGCACAAAATGATGACCCGTCCTTAAAACCCGCCGTAGCCGCCAAAATCCGGGCCCATGTGGAAGAGGCGCTCCTTTCCAAACAGTTGGTAGTGTTGGACAGCAACCTTTCCATGCCGTTTGATTTGCAGGATTACCGCATTTGCACGCCGGAGCCGCGGCAGTTGGCGGATTTGTTTTCCCGCTATGAATTTAAGAATTTATTAACGTCTTTTGAGCCGGCCCAACCGCAGGAAACGCTTTTTCAAACCCAAACGCCGCTAGGCACGCTGGACGAAGTTTTAGCCAAAGTGCCTTCGGCCGGGCGCCTCTTTTTACACATAGAAGACGAACTGTTGCTCTGCGCTACGGACGAAACTTCCTGTGCCTTAACGCCGCTTGCGGAAGTTTCTTCCGTTCAGCAGGCAGCTTTGCAAAAAATCATTTTAGATGATACTGTTTTGAAAGTAGGCTATGACTTAAAATTAACCTTGCGCGAAGCCGGGCTGTTGCTCGGCGGCCAATACCTGCGCTGTTTTGACGGCCGTTTGGCCCGCTATTTGTTGGACCCGTCCGGCGATTTAAGTTTTTCTGCCGCGTGCGCGCATTATTTTTCCGTATTAATTGCGGGGGAAAACGCCCAAGCCCGCCTGCCGCTTTATAACCAATATATTTGGAAAATGCAAACCAAGCTGACGGACGATTTGCAAAAAAGCGGAATGTATGATTTGTTTGTAAACATGGAGCTGCCGCTCCTTTCCGTTTTGGCGGATATGGAATACCAGGGCTTGCGTGTAAACCCTGTCTGGCTGAAGGAATTTCAAGCCGTTTTACTGCAGGAAATGAACACGCTTCAGGCGCAAATAGATGCGCGGGCGGGCTACCCGGTCAATGTCAATTCGCCCAAACAATTAGGCGTGCTGTTATTTGAACAATTAAAAATTCCGCCGGTCAAAAAGACAAAAACCGGCTATTCCACCGATGAAGAAGTGTTGGCGGAAATTGCCCATGTGCACCCCATCGCACAGGAAATTTTGGATTTCCGCGCCAGTAGTAAATTAAAAACAACGTATGTGGATAATTTATTATTATTGGCGGACGAACAAAATAAAGTGCACGCTTATTTAGACCAAACCGGCACCGTCACCGGGCGCCTGTCCTGTTCCGGCCCCAATTTGCAAAATATTCCTGTCCGCACCGCCAAAGGCCGCCAACTGCGCACTGCTTTTTGCGCCGGAGAAGGCAATATGCTGTTAAGTGTGGACTATTCCCAAATTGATTTGCGGGTGTTGGCGCACGAAAGCCAAGACCCCGTTTTAACACAGGCGTTTATAGACGGCGGAGATATTCACACGCAAACGGCGGCGCAAGTGTTTGGCGTAATGCCGCTGATGGTGACGGACCAAATGCGCTCTAGTGCAAAAGCAATTAATTTTGGTATTATTTATGGACAGGGCCCCATGGGCCTATCCCAGGCGCTTTCTATTTCCATGCGCGAAGCCAAAGAATATATAGATAATTATTTTAAGACGTATCAGGGCGTGCGCCGGTGGATTGACGAAAATGTGGCTGCCGCCCGCGCAAACGGTTATGTAAAAACCATGTTGGGGCATATCCGTTATTTGCCCGAGTTTAATATGGGCGTGGGCGCGATGAGTTCTTTTGCCCAACGGGCCGCCATTAATACCATTGTGCAGGGCGGCTCGGCGGATATTATTAAAAAAGCCATGTTAGATATTTTCCAGGAAGTCCGTAATACTCCCGTTAAAATGGTTATGCAGGTGCATGACGAACTGATTTTTGAGGTGCCCGCCGATACGTTGAAAGAAACGGCTTTATTTGTAAAAAATAAAATGCAAAATGCCGTTAAACTGCGGGTGCCGCTCTTGGCCAGCGCCAAAGCGGGTAAAAACTGGTACGAAATGGAAAAACTTGCTTTATGATACATACGGCAAAACCTTATGTAGTGGGGTTGACGGGCGGTATGGCCAGCGGTAAAAGCACCGTATTAGCCGCTTTTAAGGCGTGCGGCGTGTTTACCGTCAGCGCGGACGATTTGGCCCGCCAAGTACGCGCCCAAGCGCAAGTACAGGATTTTTTGCGGCAGGAATTTGGCAGTGCGGACCCGGCCGTTATTGCCCGGCAGGTTTTTGCAAACCCGCAACAGCGCCAAGCGTTGGAAGTGCGTATTCACCCGTTGGTATGGCAAGCGGCCCAAAAACAACTGGACTCTTGCGGCGCGCGTTGGGCGGTGTTTGAAGTGCCCTTATTGTTTGAAAGCGGTTGGGATAAATATATGGATTTGACCCTGCTTATTTTGGCGGGGGAAGAAACCCTATCCGCGCGCCTGAAAGAACGGGGGCTTACGCGGGAAGATTATATAAGCCGCTTAAAAACCCAATGGAGCCCGGCCCAAAAAGCGGCCCGGGCGGATGTGATTTTGACGAACTGTTCTACTAAAACTGATTTGGAGCAAAAAGTGTGCCGGCTTGCCCGCGCACTGGATACTATTTATGGTTAAACAAAAAGAAGGAGTACCCATGGAAGAAAAAACAACGCCGGAAAAACCGGCCAAACCCGCCCGGGAATATACCCGCACCAAGCGGGAAGATGTAAAACCGGCCGAAACGGCCCGCCCGGCGGAAGTGCGCCGCGTCATGCATAAAACTTCTAACATCAACGCCCCTTATGCCCCCGCGCCCGAAAAACGCCAACCCAACGGTGCCAAGCCGATGGATGCGCGCGAATTAAATAAATTAAGCGTGGCCGAGCTGACCAAATTAGCCGTTAATTATAATATAGAAGAAACCTCCGGCCTGCGCAAACAGGCGCTTATCGGCAAAATTGTGGCTATGCAAGCCAAGCAAAACGGCTCTGTTTACGGCGGCGGCGTGTTGGAAATTTTGCCCGACGGTTTTGGCTTTTTACGCTCCGAAGAAAATAACTATTTGGCCGGGCCGGAAGACATTTATGTTTCGCCTTCCCAAATCAAACGCTTCGGTTTGCGCAAAGGCGATACGATTGAAGGCCTGATTCGCCCGCCCAAAGACAGCGAACGCTATTTTGCCATGTTGCAAGTGCAAAAAGTAAACGGGGTGGAATCGGCGCAGGTTTACAACCGTCCTCTTTTTGAAAACTTAACCCCGCTTCACCCTAACGAGCGCTTCACATTGGAACTTGACCGTACCTCTTACACCCAACGCGTAATAGATATGATTGCCCCTATCGGCAAAGGCCAGCGTGCGCTGATTGTGGCCGCCCCAAAAACGGGTAAAACCATGATTATGCAGGCTATTGCCAATTCCATTACCACCAACCATAAAGACGCCGTGTTAATGGTTTTGCTGATTGACGAACGCCCCGAAGAAGTGACTGATATGGCCCGCAGCGTAAAAGGGGAAGTCATCGCTTCCACCTTTGACGAACCGCCGGACCGCCACATTCAAGTGGCCGAAATGGTGATTGAAAAAGCCAAACGCTTGGCCGAACAAGGCAAAGACGTGGTTATTTTGTTGGATTCCATTACCCGCTTGGCCCGCGCGTATAACACGGTGGCGCCGTCCTCCGGGCGTGTGCTTACCGGCGGTTTGGAAGCCACTTCTCTGCAAAAGCCCAAACGCTTTTTGGGCGCCGCCCGCAATTTGGAAGAAGGCGGCTCTTTAACCATTATTGCCAGTGCGCTTGTGGAAACCGGCAGTAAAATGGACGAAGTAATTTTTGAAGAATTCAAAGGTACCGGCAACAGCGAGCTGTGCCTGGACCGCAAATTGGCCGAACGCCGCATTTTCCCGGCGGTGGATATTAACCGCAGTTCCACCCGTAAGGAAAACCTGCTGCTGAGCGAAGACGAACTGAATAAAGTTTGGATTATGCGCAAAGTGCTTGCGCCGTTAAGCTCCGTGGACGCCATGACTTTGCTGTTGGAAAAATTGTCGGCCACTAAATCCAATAAGGATTTCTTCAAACAAATGGAGGTAAACGCTTTTTAGCGTTTCCTCCGGCGGCGGGAAGATTTTTGTTTCCCAAAATGCCGCAATATATGGTAAAATAAACTATAAGATTTTGAAAGGAAGATAAAAAATGAAAGAAAAAATACACCCCAAATATGACTTTGTGGAAGTCACTTGCGCCTGCGGCAACAAGTTTTTGACCCGCTCCACCACCAATAATTTGAAACTGGATATTTGCTCCGCCTGCCACCCGTTCTTTACCGGCAAGCAGAAATTGCTGGATACGGAAGGCCGCGTGGACAAATTCAACAAACGCTTTGCCGCTACCGCCGGTAAAACGGTAGTCCGCAAACCGAAAACGGAAGTAAAAGCCAAAGCCAAATTGGTAAAAAAAAGTAGTTAAAAAAGCTACCGCTCCTAAAAAAGCCGCTGCCAAAAAGGCCGAAACTGCCGAAGCAAAATAGCCAGGTAATTTGAAAAGAGCAGACTTCCAAACAAGGGGGTCTGCTCTTTTGTTTATCCGGCTTTTTCCTGTGGGAGAAGCGGGATAAACTTTTTATAAATATAGGAATTTTATGGATACTTCTAAATATATTGCCGAATTTAAGCAACTGGAGGCCGACTTGTCCAGCGGTTCCCTTTCCAGCACGGAGCTGGCGCAAAAATCCAAACGCCACGCTTTTTTACGCCCGATTATTGAAAAAGAGCAAGAATTAAACGCCGTGGAAAAAGCCATAGCGGACGACCGCGCCATGATTGAAGCCGGCGAAGACAAAGAACTGGTAAAAATGGCCGCCGACGAACTGGCCGAACTGGAAGCCAAACTGCCGGTACTGCAAAAAGAGTTGCGCGTATTGGTTATTCCGCCGGACCCGAATGACTCTAAAAATATTTATTTGGAAATCCGCCCCGGTGCCGGGGGGGACGAATCCGCCCTGTTTGCCAACGAATTGTTGCGCGTTTACCAGCACTTTGCGCAAACCAAAGGCTGGACGACCGAAATTTTGGAATTTACGCCCACCGGCTTAAAAGGGTGCAAATATGTAAGT
>CAKUDJ010000044.1 GCA_934644855.1 uncultured Elusimicrobiales bacterium | reverse complement strand
TCCAGCCCGGCGCCAATCATAGTGGCCCAACTGGTGCTGTTCACGGTTTCGTGGGTGCCGTCGTCCCATTTTTCGCGCGTAAACATATGCCCCACCCCGGCACCGGCGGTGGCGTACAAGCGGGTAGGCTGGGAAGGGAAAAAGTTGAGCCGCCCGGTAATTAATCCCGTGGCAATGCCGGAATTATATTTGGCCTGTTGCGTGCCGGCGTTAAATTTATCGCTGGTCGCAAAGCCGGCGTAGTTTCCGTCCAACCCAACGGATAAATAAGAACCGATGTTGCGCACAAATGCCAACCCGGCAGAAAACCCGGTCTTGCCGATTTCCACCGTCCGGCCGTTGTGGTCCCAGTTGCTTTGGGGTTCGGCTACGCCGCCGTAAAATTCCACGCGGGTGGTGTTATTGCGCAGGCCGTATTCTTCCAGGCCGTAGTATTCGGCATACACATCTTTAGCAAACGCGGCAGCGGGTAAAGCCGCTAAAACAAACAGCAAAACTAATTTTTTCATACAACTCCTTTGTGTCAGTAAAGTAATTTTATTGTATCTGTTTTGGAAACCTTTTACAATACATTTATAAGCCGCGCACAATGCGCAGTTGCGGGGGCGGCAACTTAAAAACGCCGCTTTCCACATCTTGTACCACCTGTTGCCATTGGCCGCGGGCTTTGAGTATTTTTTCGGCAAGTTCCCGCACGGCGCCGTGCCCGCCGTGTTTTTGGGTCACATACAAAGCGCTCTGTTTGGTTTCTTCCACTCCGTTAAGCACGCTTAACGGCAGGCCCACGCGTTTTAACACGCCCAGGTCTATAATATCATCCCCCACAAACGCGGTTTCCTGCGGGGTAATGTGGTAGGCGGATTGCAAATCGTTCAAGGCCCGTTGTTTGTCGGCCACGTTGTAATAGAGTACATCCATATTAAGTATTTTGGCCCAAAATTCCAAGGTGGGGCTGTTGCCGCGGGAGATAATCCCGGTGCGGATACCGCAGTATTTTAGGAACATCAGCCCCATGCCGTCTAACGATTCAAAATTTTTAATTTCGTGTGTTTTCCCGGCTTCATCCGTAAAAAAACTTAAAGAACTGTCCGTCATTACGCCGTCTACATCCGTCAGAAAAAACTTGATTTGCCCTGCTTTTTGGTTAAACAACTGTTCGTTCATGTAAAACTCCTTCATATACATATTATACTTTTCTTTTCCTGCGCCCCGGCGCAAAAATTATATAATGAAGATATGAGGAATTTTTGTTTGTGTTTCTTAGCTTTTTGCCTGGTGGCTTGCGGGTGCACTCCGCGCACGGTGATTAGCCGCTCTTATAACTTTACCCAAATGAACCGCATTGGGGTTATGGCGTTTGAGAGCAGTTGGTCCTCCATGCAAGGGGTGGAAAACCTGTTTGCCAAATATTTAATTAACGCCGGGTTTAAGGTGGTGGAGCGCGCCCAGTTGGAAAGTGTACTCAAGGAACACAATATTGCGGTATCCGGCTATTTATCGCCGGAAACCACCCGTCAAATCGGGCAGATTTTGGGGGTGGATGTACTGCTGTTGGGGGAAGTGACCTCCTACACGCCTACCCGTAAAGAGCTGATGCTTGTTTCCTCCCGCCACACGGAAAGCCGCCCCGTATATAAGCAAGACGTAATGCAAATGCCGGACGGCTCTTATGCCGCTTATACGCGCCAGGTGGGCACGCAAGTATCGCACTCCAGCCAAACGGCCCCGCAGGCATACACCATTAATGCGCAAGTGGGCATTATCGCCAAACTGGTGGACGTGCAAACCGGCGAAGTGGTTTGGATAGGCTCGGATGATGCGGAAAGCTCCAGCGCTTTATCCGCCGCGGATTATGTGGCGCGGGGGCTTGTAAAAAGTTTTACCAAGGAACTGGCTAAATTACAAAAATGATGAACCGGCGGCAATACGGCCTGGCGGACGCATCCGCCCGATTGTGCATAAAGGCCATTTTTATTTTTTTTAAGACGCTCACCGTTTTAGCGGTATTAACGGTGGCGGCCCTGGTGGCGGCGCAAAGTTCGGTGGCGCCCGTCAGCGCGCGGTTGTTGGTTTCGTTGGGGGTGGAATACGCCTCGCGCAACTTAAAACCGTACCGCCCGTATTTCCCGGAGCCGTATTTAATTCAACTGGAACAAGAATAAGAGGTAATCTATGTTAGACATTAAGTATATCGTTGCAAACCCTGAAGAAGTAAAAAAACGCTTATCGTTAAGAAAGCCGGAACTGGCCGCCCAAATTGATGACGTACTGGCCCGGTATGACCAATACAAAACGGTATTGGCCCGGGTGGAGGAACTGCGCGCCAAACGCAACGAGATGTCTAAAAGCATTGGCAAAATCAAGCAGGAACAAGGCGACGAAGCCGCCAAAGAAGCCATGGCCGCGGTGGGTAAATTAAAAGAAGAAATGGCCGCCAAAGAAGCGGAACTGGAACCCCTTAAAAAACAAATTAACGAGGCGCTGCTCTCTATTCCCAACATTCCCAACGAACATATCCCGGTGGGCGTTTCGGACGCGGACAACCCGGAATACTTGCCCTGCACCATTCCGCTGCCGCATTTTGATTTTAAGCCGTTAGACCACCAGGCGGTGGGCGAAAATTTGGGCATTTTGGATTTTGCCGCCGGGGCCGCCTTGTCCGGCAGCCGTTTTGCTTTGTTTAAGGGGGACGGCGCCCGCTTGGAACGCGCGATTATCTCTTTTATGTTGGATATGCACGCCAAAAAAGGCTACCAGGAAATTATGCCCCCCGTTATTGTAAACGAAGATATTTTACTGGGGACCGGCCAACTGCCCAAATTCCGCGAAGATATGTATGAATTGACGGGCGAACCGAAACAATTTTTAATTTCCACAGCCGAAATCCCGCTCACGAACCTCAACCGCACCCGCGTCGTGGCGGAAGCGGAATTGCCTATTAAATTAACGGCCTATACGCCGTGCTTCCGCAAGGAATCCGGCACTTACGGCAAAGATACCCGCGGCTTAATCCGCAACCACCAGTTTGATAAAGTGGAACTGGTGATGCTTTCCAAGCCGGAACATTCTTACCAAATGTTGGAAATTATGGTGTCCGACGCGCAGGAAATTTTGAAGGAACTGGGCATCCCGTACCATGTGGTGGAACTGTGCAGCGGGGATATCGGGTTTTCGTCCGCCAAAACGTATGATATTGAAGTGTGGATGCCGAGCGAAAACCGCTTCCGCGAAATTTCCTCCTGCTCCAACTGCCTGGACTTCCAGGCCCGCCGGATGGGTATGCGCTTCAAAAACGCCCAAGGCAAGTTGGAATATGTGCACACCTTAAACGGCAGCGGTTTGGCCGTAGGCCGCACGTTTGCCGCCATTTTGGAAAACTTCCAACAAAAAGACGGTTCCGTCATTATTCCGCCGGCTTTGCGCCCGTATTTCGGCAAAGACAAAATTGAGGCCAAAAAATAATGTTCCGGCGTTTGGTATGTTTTTTATTGGCGTGGGCTTGTATGGCCACGCCAATTTTTGCGGAAATTAAACTCCCGCCGGAAGTGTACGCCCAAGCGCGCGAGGGCATTAACGGCGTTTACAGTTTGGATTTTGCGGTCGCCCAGCAAAACATCCAAAAAGTGTTTGCCGCTTACCCGGACCACCCCTTTGCGCACTTCGGCAACGCCATGATTGCCTGGTCCCGCTATGAGTACGAGTTTGAAAAAAGCGACGAAAAACAGCAAAAAGTGTTTGAACAAATACTGGATGATTCCATATCCGGCATTAAACGCTGGCTGAAAAAATACCCGCAGGACCCCAACGGTTATATGGGGATTGGCGCGCTTTACGGCTTGCGGGCCATGTTCAATATGCGCAACCGCAACTGGATTACCGCTTATTTTGCGGGGAGGAAAGCCATTTCCAATTTGGAAAAATCCCTGGCCCTGGACCCTACTTATTATGATGCGTATTTCGGGTTAGGCATTTACCAGTATTATGCGGGCACGTTGCCGGCGGTGATTAAAATTTTAGCCAAAATAGTGGCTATTAAAGGGGACCCGGACGAAGGCGTAAAACAGCTCAATTTGGCGCGTGAAAAAGCCGTTTTTACGGCGGACAGTTCCAAACTGATTTTAATTGAAATCCAAAACGTGCGCGGCGGCAAGTATTACGCGCCGGAAAAATCATTGGAATATATCCGCCAATTACGGGCCAAATACCCCAAAAACCCGCTGATGCACTATGTGGAAATTATCTGCCTGTACGAAACCGGGCAGTTGGATGCCGTCACCCGGCAGGCGCAGGAATTTTTGGGCTTAATCGGCAAAGACCCTTTTTATAAGGATATTTATATTTCCCGCGCCTATACGGCGTTGGGAACGGCGGCCATGGCGCGCGGGGAATATGCACAGGCGCGCCAACTGTTTGAACAGGGCCGCGAAGCCTTAAAAGCGCAGGCCGTCAGCCGGTGGGGTTTGTGGAACGAACTGCGCCTGGGGGAAGTGTACGACGTTTTAGGCGAGCGGGATTTGGCCGTCAAACAGTATAAATATGTGCTTTCGTTTAAGGATAAATGGGGCTTTGACGATTTGGCAAAATCCCTCTTAAAAAATCCGTACCAACGGCCCGCCGGGCAAGACCCGGGCCCCTTGCCCCCATTATAAAATAAGTTAACCGGAGCCTTTTTTATAGGGCCCCGGTTTTTAATAAAAAGTACCATTTTCGTTTGCAAACAAGCGGCGTGTATGATAATATTAATTAGGTCTGTTTATGAAAAGGCAAACACTTTTGGTTTTATTTTTGGCAGTATGTATCTGTTTGGCGGGCGGATGTAAAAAATCCAAAGCCAAACAGCGCCGTGCTGCCCAAACCCAACAGGACGTTGTGGTTCATACCACCACCATACACGAAGCGGCCGCCACCGGGAATATATCCTGGATAAAAGTACTGTTGGAGCAAGGGGTCAGCCCCAACGCCCGCAATGCCCAAGGGGAAACCCCGCTTTTGGTAGCCATTAAAGCCGGAAATTCACGCAGCGTGGCTTTTTTATTACAAAACGGGGCAGACCGCAACGAAGAACAGGCGGACGGCCACCCGTTGTGGGTGGAAGAATCCGCCAGAATGACCCCGGAAATTATGCGTTTTATGTTGCCGGGGGATGCCCCTGCCGAGCTCATTTATCAAGCCTTAAACGAGGCTATTTCCCATAGCCCGTATGAACGGGTGGTGGAAGAATTATTAGCCGTGGCGGAAACCCAACCCGATTTTGCCAAACAATGTTTTTGGCCGGCGGCGTTGCAGAGCACCAACCAAATGGTGGTGGATTCGTTGCTTATCCGCAATATTCTGCCTGTAAACGGGTGCGGCGGTGCGGATACGCCCCCGCTGATTTCCGCCATTCAAGCCGGAAACGAAAAACTAACGGCCAGTTTAATGTTATTGGGGGCGGACCCTGCCCGGCGGGATTCCGCGGGCTATACGGCCGCTTATTACGCCATGAAGGCCGGTTGGAGTGATGTTGCCAATCAATTAATGCGGGAGGAAGAACGCAAGCGGGCGGAGCATTATGCGGCGGTTTTGGCCCGCAAACGCGCGGCGGCGCGTGCACGCAGCGGGGCCGGCCAATGCCGCATCCGCAAGAGTGACGGCACCACGGTCCCGTGTCCCCAATTATAATATGTTAAAAACAGGAATTGTTTTGTTAAAAATAAAAACAAGGAGCGTACTATGAAATACATTGCAGTATTAGCTGTATTGTTGGGATTAGTTTGTGTATTCCCCACGGCCGCCCAGGCGGATAATTGGGGTTTGGGTGTTAAGTTAGGCATTGCCGAAAACAACCCCGAGGCCATAAAGCACGCGAGAGATTTTGGTTCCTTTTACGGGCTAAACTCGGACATGGAAAAAAACCTCGGCGTGTTTGGTTTAGAAGCATTGTATGAGTTTGATTTGAATGACAACTCCAATAAGTTGGGCGTAAAAGCAGGGTTGGATATTTTTGGAGAAAACAAATTGGAATTGTCTGACCCCGCAGGGTCCGGCTCGTTGGAAGTGAAAGACAACTCCTTTGCCGTCCCTTTAACGGTATATTATAAAAGAGATAACGGACTAAAAAACTGGAGCCCTTTTGTAGGGGCGGGGATTTCTTGGTACCGCACGGAATTAAAAAGCGAGGGCTTCGGTACGAGTGAAAAAGTCAGCAAAACCAAGGTGACCCCGCATATCATGGCGGGTGCGGAATACAGATTTTGCAAACTGTTTGCGCTCGGCTTGGAAGCAAAATATAACTTTAGCGCCAAAATTAAAAAAGGCGGAGAAACCATGGTGGACCGTTCCGGCTTTAGCGGTGCGGTGACCGGCCGTTTCTACTTCTAAAAAATTAATTATTGGTTGTTGTGGGGCTTGCTTTCGGGCAGGCCCCTTTTTGGTGGGATAAAAAACCGCCCGGGTGGAAAAAGAGCCAGGCGGTTTTTGTCATTACGGCGCAGATATAAAACCCATAAAAAGCCCGCTCTTAAGAGCGGGCTTAAATTATTTCTTTACGGCTAAATATCCCATTAACCGGTAGATTAATTTGGATACGTTAAATTCCGTAATCACATCCGCTTTGCGTTGGCAGGCTTCCACTACGTCCACCGCCACCACTTTTTTATGCTTAATGACTTCGCGGAACAAGTCCAGCGCTTCATACCACATAAAACCGCCGGGTTGCGGCGTGCCCGTGGCCGGAATGACCGACGGGTCAAAGCCGTCCACGTCAATGGTTAAATACACGGTGTCCGTCAGTTTTTTAAGCACTTGCGGAATTAATTTTTTAATGTCCCGGTTTTCGTGCATAAAAAACGTGGTCACTTTGCC
>CAKUDJ010000043.1 GCA_934644855.1 uncultured Elusimicrobiales bacterium | reverse complement strand
GCCAAAGTGCTTTTGGTGCGTGATGAAGATTTTTCGGCGGCGGCGTTTTTAAGCCCCGGGCGTGAAGAAGGCCTTTTGTTGGGCGGCGGTACCGGCGCGGTTTTATTAAAATATGTGCCGCTTTTATCCCAGGTAAAACCGGGGGATAAGGTGTATACCTCGGCGGCAAGCAGCATTTTCCCGGCCGGAATTTTGGCGGGGGAAGTATCTGCCGTGCGGCGGGGCGGGGCGTTCCAAACCGCGTTGACCGTGGAGATAACCCCGGCCATCAGCTCCAGTACGTTAAAAGAAGTTTTTGTAATTTTGAATAAGGATAAAAAGAAAAAATAATGTTGGGTGTTATTAAACTGTTTTTTACTTTTATGTTAGCCACGGTGCTGCATTGGGCCTTTGCTACCGCGTTTGCAAACTTGGGCATACAGGTCAATTTGATGTTCGTGTTTGCGGTGGCGGCGTGCGCGTTGTTAAAACCGGCCTATGGCTATACGTTAGCGTTTTTATGCGGATTGTTTTTGGACTTTTTCGGCACCAAACTGTTCGGCAATAACGCCTTTACCTTTTGCGCGCTTGCGTGTATGGTGTACGCGGTTTGTGAGCGCTTTGATTTTGAAAGTATCTTGCCCCAAATGCTTACGGTGTTTGTGCTTAGTTTGGTGGCGGTGTTAATGAGCACGTTGCTCGTCCGTATTTTTGCGGGTGCATCCGTTTGGCTGGGCCTGTGGAGTTGGTTGGGCGGCAGCATTATGAATGCCTTGCTGGCTCCGGCCGTGTTTTGGCTGTTGGGAATGATATTTTCTAAAGGGTTTATCAGTAAAGAGGCTTTATAAGCCAAGGATACCGGGTGTATGCCCTCAACCAAGATTTTTTTTAATGCGCGCTTAAAAGCGTTGTTTTTGATTGCCTGCGCAGCGTGCGGCATAATTGCTTTGCGCTTGGTGGACATTCAAGTGGTGCGGCACGGCTATTATTTGGAAATGGCCGAGCGCAACCGTACGCAGGTGCTCTACCAGGCGGCCCCGCGCGGGCGCGTGTTTACCTCGGACGGCGTTGCCGTGGCCAGTAATCAGCCCTCCTTCAATTTTTACTACTTGGCGGCCGGCCGCAAAGATACCCCTTATTTGCAGCATTTAGCGCAGGATTTTGCCCCTAAACTCGGCTTAAGCGAAGACGCCCTGACCGAAAAGTTATTAGAGGGCCTAAAAAGCGGTAAAGCGGTGGCGCTGGCTGAAAACCTTTCCCCTAAAACCACCATAGCCTTGCAGGAATTACAACTCTTTTATCCCGGTGTGTATTTGTTGGAAGAATCCAAGCGGGACTATCCGTACGGGTCTTTTGCCAGCCACTTAATCGGCTATTTAGGCAGTATGGAAGATGCGGAGTGGCGCAAGCGGGATTTGCGTATGAACTACCGCTTAAATTCCAAGATTGGTAAAAACGGGATAGAAAAAAAATACGAGGCTGAATTAAAAGGTACGGACGGCGGAGCCTATTTGGAAGTGGACTACCGCGGCCGTGTAAAACGCGTGATTGAAGACCGTAAATGGGAGCCGGGCAGTGATGTTTATTTAACCTTAAATTTTGCCGTACAGCGCGCGGCGGAAGAAGGCCTCAAAAAAACCTCCACCGGGCGCGGGGCGGCGGTGGCGTTGGATACCCGTACCGGGGCCGTGTTGGCGTTGGCCAGCGCCCCGGCGTATGACCCGAATATTTTTGTGCCGTATAGTGATACCGCTTCCAAAAAAACGGATAAAAAAATCAGCGAATACAACCTGGCTATCCAGGGAACCTATCCTCCGGCTTCCACGTTTAAGATTTTAACGGCCATTGCCGCTTTGCAAGACCCGGATTTCAACCCGGATAGCAAAGTAAATTGCCCTGGCTTTTATAATGCCGGCTCCCGCGTGTTTAAGTGTTGGAAAAAAACCGGGCACGGCCCGATGAATTTGGAAGACGGCCTGGCTAATTCTTGCGACGTTTACTTTTATGCCACGGCCGCGCAAATCGGCTCCGCCGCTATTGAGCGCGTCCAACGGGCCTTTATGTTCGGCCGCCCGACCGGGATTGATTTGCCCGGGGAGCGTTCCGGCAATATGTACGGGCCCACCAAACGCGCGCGCAATAAATCTTACTGGTTTATCGGGGATACCCTCAATTTGTCTATCGGGCAGGGGGAACTGCTTGTCACGCCTATAAAATTAGCGCAATTTGGGGCGGCGATTGCAAGCCGGGGGAATGTCTACCGCCCGTATTATGTGGAAAAATTGAAGAGCAACCGCACCGGCAAAGAAACCCCGGCGGGGAAAGCGGAAATCTTAAATAAAGCGGATTACCCGGCCCATACCTACGATTTAATCTGGCACTCCATGAAGCATACCACGGATTCGGGCACGGCCCGGTGGGCGAAAATACCGGGGTTGGATGTGTATGCCAAAACGGGTACGGCCCAAAACCCGCACGGGGATGACCATGCCTGGTTCCTGGCGTTTGCCGGCCGCCCGGGGGAAGAACCCTCTATTGCCTTGGCTGTATTTGTGGAATACGGCTTGCACGGTTCCAGCGCAGCCGGGCCGATTGCGCGGGATATGCTAAAAGCCTATTTTGGGGTGGATGACCGCGGAAAAATTGTGGAGTCTACCGTGCCGGCTGCTCCTGATAAAGAATATGATGAACTATTGGATAACTTGGGGGATTAATGCTTAAAACGGGAACCAAACGCACTAAATTGGATTGGATATTGTTTTTTGCCATGCTGGGGTTGGTGGTAATAGGGGCCTTGTGTGTCATGTCGGCCGTGAACAGTATTTCTTTAGCCAACAGCGTGGTGCGCACGCACTTGGTAGCGCTCTGTTTGGGCGGTGCGGCCTTTTTTGTGGGTTGGAGCTTTAACTATCAAATTTATGACGAACAATGGAAAGCCCTGTACGGGTTTGTGCTCCTTTTATTAGTGGCTGTACTGGTGGTGGGCTCGTATCAGCGCGGGAGCCGCTCCTGGATTGTTTTGCCGTTTTTTTCTATGCAGCCGGCGGAGCTTTGCCGGGTGCTGACCCTGCTGATTGCCGCCGCCTTTTTGGACCGCCGCGGTACGCGCATCCGTGATACGGGTACGCTCGTGGGATTGGGCCTTTTGATTATGCCTATTTTCGGGCTGATTATGCTTCAGCCGGATTTTTCGTCCATTGTTATTACTTTCCCGGCACTTGTGGTGCTTTTGTACTGTACCGGGGTAAATATGTTTTATTTACTCTTACTGGTCTTATTCGGCGGGGTGGCCGGTATTTGTACGGTTGGCTGGACGTATGTATACCTGCACCCGGAACTCATGGATTATGCGCTCGTTCGGCTGTTCTTTCAGGCAGGCAATAACGGTTGGTATATGGCCGGGGCGTGTTTGCTAGTGATTGTTCTTGGCTATGGGATGTGGTGGTTATTTAGGCAGCTGCGCATTTTCCTGCCGTCGTTTTACTTTGTGTTGGGTACGGCGGTGGTATTGGGCGGTTTTTTTGCCGGGGTGTTTGTGGACCACCAGATGAAGACGTATCAGCGTAAGCGCGTGGAAGCCTTTTTAGCCCCGAAGTCCGACCCGAAAGGCGCCGGATATAACGTGCTGCAAGCGCAAATTGCCATGGGCTCCGGAGGCGTGTTGGGCAAGGGGTTGTTTTCGGGTACGCAATCGCGCTTGGGGTTCGTGCCGGAAAAACACACGGATTTTATTTTGGCAGTGGTGGGGGAAGAATTGGGCCTGTGGGGTACTTTAACGGTACTGGGGCTCTATTTACTGATTTTATGGAGGCTGGTGATGATTGGTTATAGCGCCAGCGACCGGTACGGCTATTTGGTGTGCGGAGGAATGTTTGGGATGTTTTTTACCTATATGTTAATTAACTTCGGTATGCTGATTGGCATTGTACCCGTGGCGGGGATACCGCTGCCGTTTATCTCGTACGGGGGCTCCAACCTGGTGTCCAGTTTACTGGCGTTGGGGGTGGCGCAATCCGTTTATGCGCGGCGCATACGCGCTTAAAGGGGAAACGGCATGATAAACACGCCAAAAATTTATAAAATGCGTATAGAGTTTACTGTGTCCGGCCGTCCGGACCATAAACGCATTTTTAACGTATTACGCAATGCAGTATTGGGGAGCGGGCTTGCGTTTGAGCCTGCTAAAATAAATAAAAATTGGCCCCGGTTGGCGTATGGCCCGGTCCTGGGGTATGCGCAGGAAAGTTTAGGGGAATATGCCGATATTTATTTAACCCAACCTGTCAGTACACAAGAAGCCCGGCAGGCATTGGCTCAAGCCGCCGGTCACTCTTTAACCATAAAACGGGTGGAGCGCGTGCCGTATGCGCTGCCGTCCGTGAGCAACTTGGCAACGGCGGCCTGTTATTGGCTGCAGGGAGATTTCAAGCACTTATCTCCCGGCCCCGGTTTGGCGGAGTTTATCAACGCCTCCCGGGCCGTGGCCGTCATTACGGCCCCTAACGGTATGACGCGGGAAGAAAACATCAAACCGTATGTTTTGGCCTGTGAACAGCCGCAAGCGGATAAAATAGTGCTTACTTTGCAAACGGTGGGGGGAAAATCCCTCAAGCCGGAATATGTGGTAGCCGCCTGGTTGGGGCTTACCATTATGCAAGGGGAAGAATTTACCGTAGAAAACGTAAAGTTTATTCGGGAAGGTTTATACTGGCGTGACACGCAAGGCGCGTTGCACCGCATTTGAGTTGTATAGAGAGGAATTTTTATGACGAAAAATTTGGAAACCAGCCCCAAAGTGGAAGTGATTGTGAACACCTCGTTTGAGGAAACACGCATTGCCATTATGGAAGACGGGCGCATTAACGAAATTATTTGGGAACGCCGCGGCGCACTCAACATTGTGGGTAATATTTATAAAGCCACGGTGGAAAACGTACTGCCGGGTATTTCTAGCGCGTTTTTGAACATCGGCTACGAAAAGAACGCCTATTTGTATATTTCGGATATTTTAGGCGGCGATAAAAAGAACATTGATAAAGTGCTTAAAAAAGGCCAGGAAGTGATGGTGCAGGTGGTAAAAGATGCCATCGGCACCAAAGGGATGAAAGTGACCATGGACGTGACGCTCCCCGGCCGCTATTTGGTGCTTACGCCGAACCAAAGTTTTGTGGGCGTGTCTAAAAATATAGAAGACAGCGAATCGCGCCACAAATTAAACGAAATCGTGCAAGACTTGGCCGCCAAACACTTAAACGGCATGGGCTGCATTGTCCGCACGGAAGCCGAAGAAGCCAGCAAAGACGAACTGGAACGCGAAGTAAAATACCTGTACCGCCAATGGCAATCCATTTTGAAACGCTTTGAAACCATGCGCTCCCCGCAGTTGTTGCACGAAGATATGGACGCCGTTTTGCAGGTGGCGCGGGATGTGCTTTCCGAAAATGCCAGCGTGTACTTGCTGGATAACCAAAAAGATTATGAGCGCGTGTTGGACTTTGTAAAAAAGAACTCGCCGGAACTGGCCGACCGCGTGAAGCTCTACAAAGGCAAAACGCCTATTTTTGAAGCGTACGATATTGAGCCGGAAATTGACAATTTGCGCAAAATCAAATTGCCTCTTCCCAACGGGGGCAGTATTATTATCCAAGAGGCGGAGTCCCTCTGCGCCATTGACGTAAACACCGGCAAATTTACGGGGAATAAATCGCAGGAAGAAACCGTCACCCAAACCAATATTGAAGCCGCTAACGAAATTGCCCACCAACTGCGCCTGCGCAACATCGGCGGGATTATTGTCATTGACTTTATTGATATGCGCAAAGCCTCCAGCCGCCACCGCGTCGTGGAAGCGTTATCCAAAGCCGTACATGGGGACAGAGCGAAAATCCGCATTTTGCCCATTACGCGCCTGGGCCTGGTGGAAATGACCCGCGAACGCAAACGCGAAAGCACCGGCAGTTTCATCAGCGAAGAATGCCCGCAATGCCACGGCTCCGGGCGGGTATTGTCCGCCGAGAGTATGCGCATTAAAATCCAACGCGAAATTTACGACCTGACCAGCGGCCGCCCCGGCGGAAATTTGCGGGTAGTGTTGCACCCTGTATTGGCGGAAGCCATTAAGCAAAAACAAGCGGATATTGAAGAAAATATCCACCGTTCGCTTAAAATCCAGGCGGACCCGCAAATTGCGTGGGAAGATTATAAAATTGTGTTAGAGTAAGGTAGCGGGGCCTGTGCCGTGCGGTGCGGGCCCCGTTTTGCTATGAAGAAACAGCTTCTTGCGTTGTTTGCCGCTTTGTTTAGCTTGTTTACCTGCGTGCCCGGTTGGGCGCAGGGCCAAACGCCTGTTCAAGTAATTGGCAAAAACAAGGGGGAAGTCACTTCTCTGTTGGCTAACGGTGTCACTTATTTGGACGTGCAGCAGACGGCCAAAAAAATCGGCGCGAATGTGGAGTTATATGCCGCCGCCAAGCAAGCCAAAGTGACCTTAAAAGGGTTTTCCTCTATTTTAACCGCCGGGGAAAGCCAGGTGGTAATCAACGGACAAACGGTAGCGTTGGGCGAAAGCGTGATAGCATACCGCGGGCGGATTATGGCGCCCACCGTGTTTTTTACCTTGCCGTCTTTGGGCAAGGCCCTGGATAGAAAAATTACTTTTTCCAACAATACCTTGTGGGTGGAAAAAAACTTTAATTTGGCGTATGCGGATACCAAGCAACTTCCCGGCGGGGAGCATTTGGTATTTGATGTGACGGCCCCGCTGCAATATGTTTCCCACCGGGCCAACGCACACACGGT
This sequence comes from uncultured Elusimicrobiales bacterium, assembly GCA_934644855.1. Lineage (GTDB taxonomy): Bacteria > Elusimicrobiota > Elusimicrobia > Elusimicrobiales > Elusimicrobiaceae > Avelusimicrobium. Next base: position 72 of record CAKUDJ010000043.1, on the reverse strand, counting down.
AGATATTACTTTCCCGCGTGCGGTGCTGAAACGGGAATTGTTTTTACGCTTGAAAGGGGATTATATCTATTC
>CAKUDJ010000042.1 GCA_934644855.1 uncultured Elusimicrobiales bacterium | reverse complement strand
GCCGGACACGGTCTTTGCCAAAATAAAAGAAACGTTGGTAAAACGCCAAAACAATGCCCGCTTGGAAGAAGCCTCCCGCCGCATTTTTGAACTTAAAAAAGATTTGGGACTATTAGACGCTTCCCGCCCCGTACCCGGCCCCACGGACAAAGCCTTTTTGGTGGCCTTACAAGACGTAAGCGATAAAGCCGTCACCCTGGTACGGGACCGCCGCCGTTTACTGCCGTTTAAGCCCGCCCGGGCAGACGGCAAAAAGCCCACCGTATGCGCCGTATTTTTTGCCCCGGCACGCTTTGCGGACCAACTTCCCGATTTTGGAAAACCGTTTTTGGAAAACGGTTGGAATGTGCGCACCTACAACGCGGCCCTTACACCGCGAGCCAAAGATTCCCGCCGCGCCGCCGCCTGTGCCAAAGGGGCCGATTTACTGGTGCTGACCAGTTTACAATGGGCGGATAAAACCAACATCAACCAAAAAAATGCCATTAACGGCCTCATTCGGGAAAACCCCAACACGGTGTTTATTTCCACCATGAGCCCGTACGACATCCCGAACTACCCGGAAGCGGATACCGTCCTAGCTACTTACGGCTTGAGCCGCTATGCGCTCCAATCGGCCGCCAAACTGATTTTGGGTGAAATAAAACCCCACGGGCATTTACCCGTGGAGTTGGAAGAAAAAGCCCTTTTATGATGTAAAGCCTATTTGGCTTGGCGCGCTTTGCGGCGTTCGTTCAAAAACTCAAACACGGCCGGCAAGCAGGAAAGCACAATAATAGCCACCAACACATAGTGAAAATGCTTTTGCACCACGGGTAAATCCGCAAAAAAATAGCCGCCGAATACAAACAACGCCACCCACAAGGCCGCCCCCACCACGTTAAAGGAAGCAAAGTGCAAATAAGTCATTTTGCCAATGCCCGCCACAAACGGGGCAAAGGTGCGGATGATAGGTATAAACCGCGCCAATATAATGGTTTTTCCACCGTATTTTTCATAAAAAGCGTGTGCTTTGTTCAGGTGGTCTATATTTAATAACCGGCTGTTTTTGCGCGTAAATACTTTGGGGCCGAACCATTTGCCTATTTCATAATTGCAAAAATCGCCCAGCACCGCGGCCGCCAATAAAAGGGGCACCAACACCCATAAATCCAACGGGCTCCCGGCCGTGGCGGCCAAAGCACCGCACGCAAACAAGAGGGAATCCCCCGGCAAAAACGGCGTGACAACCAACCCCGTTTCGCAAAACACGACCACAAACAACACCAAATACAACCACCACCCCATCAAGGCGGCCCAAGCGTTTAGGTGGGCGTCTAAATGTAAAAAAATATCTAAAATTTGCGTAAGTATTTCCATAGTATATATTGTACTAAATCAACAAAAAACGCGGGCCTTTGTGTAAGGCCCGCGCACGGTAAAAGCAATCTTTTTATTTAATGGCTTCCGGTTCGTGTTTGTATTTGAAGATAATAGCAAACAACACCATCACCACAAAGGCAAAGCCGGAGAACACAAACCACGAGCAAGACCACCCTTTTTCAATCAAGGCAGAAAAATCCGCCGGGTAGGTGGCCCCTTGCGCCAACGCACCGTATTGGGCCGCATAGTCCGCAATATGCACGTTGACCAGTTTGTTAATAACCCATTGGGCACCCAACGTACCAATCATGGCCCCAAAGCCGTTGGTCATCAACATAAACACGCCCTGCGCGCTGGAGCGGATGGACGGGTCGGTTTCTTTATCCACATACAGGGAGCCGGACACGTTAAAGAAGTCAAACGCCACCCCGTATACAATCATGGACGCAACCAACAACGCAATACCCACACCCGTAGAGGGGTTGCCCAGGCCAAACAAGCCAAAGCGCAGCACCCACGCGCCCATGCTGATAAGCATTACCTTTTTAATACCAAAGCGTTTTAAGGCAAAGGGAATCAGCAAAATACACAAGGTTTCGGATACTTGGGAAAGCGAAATCAGCGCGTTGGCGTTATTGGCCCCCCAAGAGCCGGAAAAACCGTCCAACACGTTAAAACCGTTAATAAACGGGTTGGCGTAGGCGTTGGTAATCTGCAAGGACATCCCGAGCAGCATAGAGAAAATGAAAAACACCGCCATTTTCTTTTCTTTGAACAAAGCAAACGCTTTTAAGCCCAACGCTTCCGCCAAGGATTTGGCTTTTTCCGCACAGGTAGGGCAAAGCGGCAAAGTAAAGCAGTATACGGCCAAAATAAGCCCTAAAATAGCGGAGAAATTCCACTGCATATAGGTATTTTGGAAACCCGTAAAGTTGGAGGTCAGCATGGCGCAAATAAAACCCACCGTACCAAACACGCGGATGGGCGGGAACGCCGCCACCGTATCCACCCCGTTCTGGCGCAAAACCGAGTACGCCACCGAGTTGGAAAGCGCAATCGTGGGCATATAAAACGCCACGCTAAGCGTATAAAAGGTATATACCGGGGCAAACGCTACCTGCGGTTGGGCACCCATATAAGCGGCCACACCCAAAAACACGGCAGCTAAAAAGTGGCAAATCCCCAGTAGCTTTTCCGCGGCAATCCACCGGTCCGCCACAATGCCGATAACGGCCGGCATAAACAGGGAAACAAACCCCTGCGTAGCGAAGAACAGACCAATATTCTCCGCCAGCCCCACGTTTGCCAAAAAAGCGCCCATAGAAGTCAAATAAGCGCCCCAGACGGCATACTGGAGAAAGTTCATAACAGTAAGACGTGTTTTAATATACATAAGGCTCTTTCGCGTATGTATGGTGCCTGTGCGGCCCCACAGCGAAACCTCCGTTGAGATAGTTTTACGAATATTTTGTACGGCGGTGCTTCCCTTGTATTGTACAAAAAAATATATAATATAGAAACAAAAAAAACGCAGAACGCAAGGAGAACGCTTTTTATGGCAGATTATAGCTTTGATATTGTTTCTAAAGTAGACTTAAATGTAATTTCGGAAGCCGTTTCCGCGGCCAATAAAGAAATTACCAACCGCTACGATTTTAAGGGTACCCATTCCACCATTGAATTAAACCAAAAGGATAACGAACTCCACCTGGGTTCCAGCGACGAATACAAGGTAAACACCCTGCGCGATATTATTTTTACCCGTATTGCTAAACGCGGCATTCCGCTTAAAAATATGCAACCCCAAAAAATTGAATCCGCCTTGGGCGGCAACGCCAAACAAACCGTTAAAATCCAGCAAGGCATTCCGGCGGATAAAGCCAAAGAAATTTCCCGCGCCATTAAAGATGCCAAATTAAAAGTATCCGCCTCTATCCAAGGGGACCAGTTGCGCGTGTCGTCCAAATCCAAAGATGAATTGCAAGCCACCATGGCATTACTTAAAAATGGGGATTTCGGCGTAGAATTGCAATTCACCAACTACCGCTAGGAGGCTTTATGCAAAAAATTTTATTTAGCGTTTTACTGTTGGCTTTGGCCGTTAGCGCCGGAGCCAAAGAAGCGGCGGACGCGCTCCAGTTTTATAAAGCGCAAGCCCGCTTAACCTCCGACAACCGCCGCCAGGACCGCGCCTACGCGGCGGCCTTGGCGGATGCGCTTACCGTCTGGCAAAAACGCTTTGCCAAAGAGCCGCAAGCCAAAGAAGCGCTCCTCTTGCAGGCCGATTTATTCGCCCGCGCAACAGAGTATCCGCAAGCCTTGGCCACCCTGCTTAAAGCGCATTATTTATTCCCGGCCGCCAACGATTCCGCCCTGTTAAGCACGCGGGTGGAAAGCGTGATGAATGCCTTGGACAAAACCCAAAAAGGCCAGGCCTTAAAATTGCTCGCGGCCGATACCGCCAGTTATAAAGAGCAACAAAAACGGGAAGCCTTTTTGCGCGCGCTTTATAGCGTAAACACGCCGGATTTATACGCGGCTACCGTAGAAGAATTTGAAAATTTCCTGGCCGAAGAACCCGAATATTCCCCAAATGACAAACTGGAAATTTTACTGGGGGATTTGCACCGCCGCAACGCCAACCCGTTGGCGGCTGCCGCCCAGTACAAAAAAGTAGCCGCCTTGTACCCCAAAACGGAGTTCCGCGCGGCCAGTTTGCGCATGGCGGCGGATGTGTATGCGGATGACTTAAAAGACACGCAAACCGCCACGGCTATGTATAACGAGGTCCTCAAAAATTACCCGGACTCCGTAGAAGTAGGCGTAGTTTATAAACATTTAGGCATTATGGAAGAAAACAACAAGCATTTTGACAATGCCATTGCCTACTACAATAAAGCCATTGAACACCTGGAAGGCCAACCGGCCGCCTTTGGGGCCATGCAAGGCAAAGCAGACGTGTACGCCAAAATGAAAGATTACCAAAGCTCCTACACCATGCTTTTGCAAACGGCAGAAGCGTTTAAGGCGGACGAAAGCAAATACGTTTCCACCATGTTAAAAGCCGCCAACGTGGCCGACCGCCGCTTAAAAGACCGGAGCCAAAAATCCGTCACGCTGGAAAAAATCCTGTTGGCGTATCCGCAAAACCAACGCGCGCCGGAAATTATGTTTGAACTGGGCTACTGCTACGAAAAACAAGGCAAAAACCCGCAAGCGGCCGCTATGTATAAAAAACTGATTATTTCCAACCCGACGGACGCTTACGCGGGAAAGGCCCAAAGCCGTTTGGACCGCCTGGAAAAATAAGCCGTTTTAAGCACCCGCTTAATAAAAAGCTCCCCGCACAACGCGGGGAGCTTTTTTATCTGTCAGATTTACTAAAACCGTATTACCGGCAAGATTTTTCCTGCATAATATGCACAATCATGGGGTCTACTTTGCTCATGCCTTCGCTGGAAATGTTGCCCAAGTTTTGGATAGTTTCCTCGGCCGTGCGGCCCACAAAACCTTCCACTTCCGTAATGCCGTAATCGTGAATGGCCATATAAGCGGAGCGGATGGCGGAATCGGTAGAGCTGACCACTTTTAAGGCGCAGCCGCTTTTGGCGCCGTCGCACAGCATACCGCCAATATCGCTGATGATGTTATTAATGGCCAGCGTAATCGCCGGGAGATTCGCCCCGCGCTGTTGGTATACAATCGCCGCCGTGGCCCCTACGCCCGCCGCAATCGCACAACCGCAAATGGGGGCCAGTTCCCCGGTGAACACTTTTACATAACCGTTTAACAGGTGGGAAAACGCAATACTATGCAAAATGGTGGTTTCGTCTACGCCCATTTCTTTGCCCACTTTCCAAGGTACTAAAATGGTCACCACCCCTTGGTTGCCGGATTCGCCGCTGCTCATAACGGGCACGGCGCGGCCGTCCATGCGGGCGTCGGCCGCACAGGCCGTTAAAATTTTGGTGGACGAAATTAAATCCATTTGCAAAAGGCCCTTGCGCACCAATTCTTTAATGTAAAAACCCACTTTTTGCAAAGCCTGGCCCATTTCGGCCGCTTTCAGGTTCATTTCTACCCCTTTTTTCAGGTAGGCCAAATCTTGCGCGTCGGCGGCTTGGGCGGCGGACAGTAAATCCTGCAAAGTAGCCGCTTTTAACGCCTGCTTAAACTGGGCCGGCTGAACCCCGCACGCGGTTTGTTGCTTTTCCGTCAGTACGGTTCCGTTTTTGGAAAGGTGGGTCACTTCCGTATGGCTGCCGGAAATCACACACCGCGCTTGGGCGCCGTTCTCCCCGGTGAGCAGACACTCCACCCAAAACCCTTGCACGCCGCGGGCCACTTCCGCTGATACCCGGCGCTCTTTTACCATTTCTTTGGCGCGGCGCAAAATGTCCGCATCCGCACCGCCCAACACTTGCATATTCAGCTCCGGCTTGGCAATCAGTAAACCCATGGCCCCGGCCAACAGGTTGCCTTTTTCGCCGTCTGTATTGGGAATGCGGACCCCCATACCGTTTTTATAGGTGCCGGCATCCAACTTAAACACGGCTTTTTGCGGTTTTTCACCCAATGCTTTGGCGGCATAGGCCGCACAGAGTGCTACCGATACCGGCTCCGTACAACCCATAGCCGGATAGACTTGATGTTTTAATACTTCTTTTAATAGATTCATTATATTTTCCCGTTCGCTTTTAAGCTGTAATAAGCCTGTCTGCCTACAATAATATGGTCGTATATGCTAATGCCCAACAGGCGCGCCGCCTCTACTACTTCCTGCGTGAGTAATACGTCTTCCAAAGACGGCGTGGCATCCCCGGACGGATGATTATGCACCAAAATAACCGCCGAGGCTTTAGCGGCTAAAGCGCGTTCTACAATTTTGCGCGGGCTGATACTTACGCGGTCTATGAGCCCCACGGCTACCGTTTCCGTGCGGATAACCGTATTACGCACGGATAAATAAATCAGCTCCAAACATTCTTCGCTCCGCCCGGCCAAAGAGGCTTTACAATATTTTACCACCTGTTCCGGGGAGCGGATACTGGCCGATTGGCGCAGTTCCTCCAAGGAATACCGCGTAAACAAGGCCCGCACCAGTTTTAAGAAAGAGGCCGTGCCCTTTCCCACCCCTTTCACGGCTGCCAAGGCGGAGGGGTCCGCATCCAACACTTCCCCCAAAGAACCGAACTGCTTAATCAGCGCCCAGGCCAACGGCTTGGTATCCCGCCGGGCGATGGCGTACGTCAGCAGCAGTTCCAATACTTCATGGTCCGCCAACGGCGCTAAGCCGTTCGCGGCAAATTTGGCACGGATACGTTCCCGGTGCCCCAAATAGGAAGGTTTGTCTGTTGGCATAATATCTCTGTTTTTTATTATACCGTTTTTAATGCTACAATAGGTATAATTCCGCCAGACAAATCCGGCGGATAAAGGGGGTAATGTTATGGTTAAAAAAATTGCAGTTATCGGGGGAGGCCCCGGC
>CAKUDJ010000041.1 GCA_934644855.1 uncultured Elusimicrobiales bacterium | reverse complement strand
GCTGATGATAGGCCGTACAATGGTGCGCGTATTGGCGGGCTTGCCTGCGGATATTTTAGTGGCTTGGAAAATATCCTTAAAATTAAGATAGCCGATAATGCTTTGCACATTGTGGGGGTCTTCGCACACGGGGAAGCGGGTGTGCATATCCATGTGTGCTTTTAAGTAAGTATCGGCAATAGAATCGTTGGCGTACAAAATATATACTTGTTCCAAAGGCACTTGTATTTCGCGTATACTGCGTATACAAAACAGCGCGCTGGACATTACTATTTTTTCTTCCGCCTTGCCGAACAAGCGCGAGGACGAGGCAATGGCTACCGCGGTGCGTAAATCGGCAATGGCCGCTTTTTGGGCTTCGCGCGGGTCTTGTTCTTTTTGAAAAGATTTTTTCGTAAAAAATTTTACAATCGCTTCCATAATGCGCACAATGGGGAATAAAACCGCATACATCACGCGCATAGCGGGGGAAAGCTGAAGCACCACCCATTCTTTATTTTTAATGGCAAAAGTTTTGGGGGTCAGCTCCGCAAATACAATGGTAATAAAACTAAGCGGCAGCACGACTAACGCCATGGATAATACGTCCGCCAGGCGTTTGGGCAGGGCAAGCCACTCCTGCAATTTGGGGGCGAAGGCTTCGTCCGCGCTGGCCCCGCCGCAGGCCGCCGCAATCGCGCCCACCAGCGTAATACCAATTTGCACCACGGCCAAACTGCCTTCCATGTGGTCTTTCATAAACAGGGCGGAATCGGCCCCTGCTTTTTTTTCTTGCGCTAAAATGGAAAGTTTCGTGCGCGAAACGGACGCTAACGCCATTTCATACGCGGCTAACAGCGCGTTTAAGGCTAACATTAAAAGAATAATCAGTATCGTCATACTTATAGTCTAGCAAAAAGGGTTTTGCTATACAAAATAACCTCTTATCCCGTTTGACCGGAGGCGCATATAAATTATACAGTATATACTACACCCCCGGGGGGTATTAGCTATGGAGAAAAAACAAACATTTTTTATTACAGGTATGACGTGCGCCGCCTGTGCCGCCCATGTGGAGCAGGCGGCCCTGGGCGTGCCGGGCGTAAAAACGGCGGCGGTGAATTTACTTCAGAACAAGTTGGCGGTGACGGTGGCGGAGGATTTTAATTCGCAAGCCTTACACCTAGCCATAGCGGCCGCCGGATACGGCGTAGCGGCCCCGGCCAAGCGGGCGGGCGCGCGGGAAGAAATTTCCCTTAAAAAGCGGTTTTGGCTCAGCGTGGCTTTTTTACTGCCGCTTTTGTATGTTTCTATGGGCCCCATGTGGGGCATAGTTCCCGCCCAAGTGGTGCAGAGTCCGGCTGTTTTTGCCGGGGTGCAGTTTATGCTTACGCTCCCGGTGCTGTGGCTCAACCGCGCTTTTTTTACGCGCGGGGGAAAACTGCTGGTAGCGGGCGCGCCCAATATGGATAGTTTGGTTGCTTTGGGCTCCGGCGCGGCGTTTATATCCGGCGTGTGGACGTTGGTGCAAATTTTGCAAAAGGGGCAATCTTTACAGGCGTTATATTTTGAATCTTCCGCCATGATTTTAACGCTGGTCACTCTGGGCAAATGGTTGGAATCTCGCGCCAAAGGCAAAACAACGGCGGCGGTGGCGGCGTTGGTGTCGCTCGTGCCGCAAGAAGCCCTGCGGCTTGAAAACGGTAAGGAAGTGCGCATCCCGGCGGAACAGGTGCGCCCGGAGGACCGACTGGTGGTGCGCGCCGGAAGCCGTATAGCGGCGGACGGCGTGCTAGTCAGCGGTTCGGGCGCGGTGGACGAGTCCGCCTTGACCGGGGAAAGCGTGCCTGTGGAAAAAGCACCCGGTGCGCGCGTGGCGGCGGGCACGGTCAATACCGCGGGTTATTTTGAAATGCGCGCCTTGCATACCGGGGCCGATACCGCGTTAGCCGCCATTATTAAACTGGTGGAAGATGCCAACACTTCCAAAGCGCCCATTGCCCGCCTGGCCGATAAAGTAAGTGCGGTTTTTGTGCCGGTGGTATTGGGGTTGGCCCTTTGCACGTTGGCCGGGTGGTTGGTAGCCGGAGCCTCGTTTGAGGTGGCTTTACAGCGTTTTATTGCGGTACTGGTGATTGCGTGCCCCTGTGCGTTGGGGTTGGCTACTCCAACGGCTATTATGGTGGGTACGGGCGTGGGGGCGCGGCGCGGCATTTTAATCAAATCGGCGGCGGCGTTGGAGCGCGCCGGGCGGGTTTCCTGCGTGGTGTTGGATAAAACAGGCACGTTGACGGAAAACACCCCGCAAGTGACGGACGTTGCCTTGGCCCCCGGGGAAAAGCCCGGCTGTTTTTGGCAGGTGTGCGCCTGTGTGGAAAGCCCATCCCAACATCCGTTTGCGCAAGCGGTGGTAAACGCGGCGGCCCGGCAAGGGGAAAAGCCTTCCCCGGTGGAACAGTTTGAAATTATTCCCGGCGGCGGGGTGCGTGCCCGGCAGAACGGCCGTTGGATTTTCGGCGCGAGTGAGGCGTTTGCGGCCCGGCAGGCGGTACTTCCCCCGGCGCTCAAAACACAGGCCGACACTTGGGCCGGGCAAGGCAAAACGCCTTTTTGGATAGGGGAAGAAACGCGCATTTTGGGGGTGCTTGCCTTATCCGCCCCGTTGCGCCCTTCTGCCTGGGAAGCCGTGCAAATTTTGCAACAAATGGGCCTGAAAGTCTGTTTGCTGACTGGAGATAACGCACGCACGGCGCACGCGGTGGCCCAACAAGCCGCCATTCAAACGGTTTATGCCGGGGTTCTTCCGCAAGGTAAGGAAGAAATCCTGCGCCGCTTGCAACACCAAGGGGAAACGGTGGCTATGGTGGGGGACGGTATTAATGATGCCCCGGCCCTGGCGCGGGCCGATGTAGGTTTAGCGGTGGCGGCCGGAACGGACGTTGCGTTGGAATCGGCCGATATTGTACTGGTGCGCGGAGATTTGCGCGCCGTGCCCGCCGCGTTGCAATTAAGCCGGGCGGTACTAGGCAATATCCGGCAAAATTTATTTTGGGCGTTTTTTTATAACGTGCTGGGTATTCCGTTGGCCGCCGGAGTGTTTTACCCGTTGTGCGGTTGGCAGTTAAACCCCATGTTTGCGGCGGCGGCCATGAGTGCCAGCTCCGTATTTGTGCTTTCAAATGCGTTGCGTTTGCGGTTTTTTAAGCCGGTTCTTTATCCGGCGGGAGAAAAAAATATGCAGAAAATAATGAAAGTAGACGGTATGATGTGTATGCATTGCGCCGGGCGGGTGGAAAACGCCCTGACGGCTTTAGACGGTGTGAAAGCGGCCAAAGTGAATTTATCCGCCAAACAAGTGACTATTACCCTCATGCGCGAAGTGCCGGATGACGCCTTAAAAGAGGCGGTGGAAAAAGCCGGCTACCGCGTGGACGGAATTGCATAAGGAGCCTGTATGCAAGCAGACCCTAAAAAAATTACGCGTTTATTAAAAACCGCCCGCGGGCAGGTGGACGGCGTATTGAAAATGGTGGAAGAAAACCGCTACTGCGTGGATATTGTCAACCAACTGTTGGCGGCAGAGGCGGTTTTGCGCCGCGCCCATTGTGAAGTTTTGCGCGCGCATTTGGCGCATTGTGTGGCAGATTCTCTCGGCCCCGCCGGGCAAGAAAAAACGGCCGAAATGATTGCTATAATTGATAAAATATCCAAGTAAGGGGTATTTTTCAAAAGGATTTGACTATGCAAAATTACGGTTTTATCAAGGTGGCGGCGGCTATACCCGCCTTAAAAGTAGCCGCCTGTGCGTATAACGCGCAGGAAATGGAAAAATTAATCCGCCAAGCGGCCGGGGCCGGGGTGCGGGTGGTGGTATTCCCGGAGTTAAGTTTAACGGGATATACGTGCGGAGATTTGTTTTTACAGCCGGCATTAATCCGGGCGGCGGAAGCGGCATTGGCGGGTTTGCTCCAACGCACCGCCGCGGAAGATATTGTTTTTATTGCCGGGTGCCCGGTGGCCGCGGGCAGTGCGCTTCTCAACGCGGCCGTAGTGTGCTACCAAGGGAAAATCTGCGGCGTGGTGCCCAAAACCTGCTTGCCGAACTATAAAGAATTTTACGAAAAACGGTGGTTCGTGTCTGCCGAGGATTGGCAAGGCGGAGAGGTCACTTTGTGCGGGCAGCGCGTGCGCGCAGGGGCAGATTTGTTGTTCCAAGCGTCCGGCGCCGTGTTTGGGGTGGAAGTGTGCGAAGATTTATGGTCTTGCATACCGCCCAGTTCGCAAGCCGCGTTGCAGGGGGCGGAAATTATTTTCAACCTGTCCGCGTCTGATTCTTTAGCCGGTAAAAGCCGTTATTTGCGCAGTTTGGTGGCCCAGCAATCGGCCCGCGGTTTGTGCGCGTATGTATACACTTCCGGCGGGTTTGGGGAGTCGTCTACCGATTTAACCTTTGGCGGCAACGCTCTTATTTACGAGGACGGTGCCTTACTGGCCGAGGCCCGGCGTTATAGCTTGGAGCCCCAATTAATTGTTAGTGAAATAGATGTGGAAGCGTTGCGCACGGAACGCCGCACGAACACCACTTTTGCTACGGACTCCGCCCACGCCGCCCTAGAGCCGTATGAGGTAGTGGATTGCGGGCAAGCCCCGGCGGCGGGGGTAGCGCTGACGCGCCCGGTTTCCCGCACGCCGTTTATTGCGCAAGGGGCTCAGTTGGACGAAAACTGCCAAGAAGTGTTGGAAATCCAATCTTTAGGGTTAGCCAAACGCCTGGCCCATACCGGGGCCAAAAAGGCGGTAATCGGGGTGTCCGGCGGGCTGGACTCCACCCTGGCGCTGTTGGTTTGCGTGCGCGCTTTTGATAAATTGGGCCTTTCCCGCAGCGGCATTATCGGGGTGACTATGCCCGGCTTCGGCACCACGGGCCGCACCTATCAAAATGCGTTGGCATTAATGAACGCATTAAAAATAACCGTGCGGGAAATTTCCATTAAAGAAGCGTGTTTGCAGCATTTTAAGGATATTTCCCACCCGGCGGACACGCACGACATCACTTACGAAAACGCCCAAGCGCGTGAGCGCACCCAAGTATTAATGGATGTGGCCAACCAGACCGGCGGCCTGGTCATTGGCACCGGGGATTTATCGGAGTTGGCCCTGGGATGGGCTACCTATAACGGGGACCAGATGTCTATGTACGGGGTCAATGCCGGTGTGCCTAAAACGCTGGTCAGGCATTTGGTAAAATGGGTGGCCGCGCAGGAAGAAGAAAGCGTGCGCAACCTGCTTTTAGATATTGCCGGTACGCCTATCAGCCCGGAGTTGTTGCCCGCGGACAGCGCAGGTAAAATTTCCCAAAAGACGGAAGATTTAGTCGGCCCGTATGAGTTGCATGATTTTTATTTGTACCACTTCTTGCGGCGCGGGTTTAGCCCGGCTAAAATTTATTTTTTGGCCTGCTATGCCTTCCGGGGGGAGTATACGCCGGAGGTTATTAAAAAATGGCTGGTCACTTTCATCCGGCGCTTTTTTGCCCAGCAGTTTAAGCGCTCCTGTATGCCGGACGGCCCGAAGGTGGGCTCGGTATCCCTTTCTCCGCGCGGGGATTGGCGTATGCCCAGTGATGCGTGCAGCCAAGTATGGCTGCAAGAGGCAGAAAACTTATAATACCCCAAAGGCCGCCGCAAGCGGCCTTTTTTTATGGTATTTTGAAAAACCCCGGGGCCTTATAAAAAGCCCCGGGGTTGATAGCGTTTTTAGCGGTTAGTCTTTTAAGAAACTCTTACCGTATTTCAGCGGCTCCAAACCAAAGAAGTCCGCCGCCGTTTGGCCCAGGTCCGCATACGTGTCGCGGCCGCCCAAAAAAGCGGATTTTACCTGCGGGCCGAACATAATTACAGGTACATGTTCGCGGGTGTGGTCGGTACCTTTATAAGTCGGGTCGCAACCGTGGTCGGCCGTAATAAATACAATATCGTTTGGCCCCAACAGGGCGGCCAGTTCCGGCAGGCGGGTATCAAAGTATTCCAGCCCGGTGGCGTAGCCTTCCACGTCGCGGCGGTGGCCCCACGCCATATCAAAATCCACAAAGTTGGTAAAAATCAAACTGCCGGGCGCGGCATTTTTTACTTCTGCCAACGTGGTGTCCCACAATTCGGCGAGTCCGCTTGCTTTTACCGCGCGCGTAATGCCTTGTTTAGCAAAAATGTCCGAAATTTTACCCACGGAAATAACCTGCCCGCCCGCATTTTTTATGGCATCTAACAGCGTGGGCATAGGCGGCGTGACGGAATAGTCGTGCCGGTTTTTGGTGCGCTTAAATTCGCCCGGTTTTTCGCCTTCAAACGGGCGCGCAATCACGCGGGCGATATTGTAAGGCTTTACATATTTGAAAGCAATTTCGCACACTTTGTATAAGCGGTCCAACCCAAAATGTTTTTCGTGCGCGGCAATTTGAAAAACGCTGTCGGCGGAGGTGTAGCAAATCGGTTTCCCGGTTTTGATGTGTTCTTCGCCCAGTTCATCTATAATGGCGGTGCCGGAGGCGGCTTTGTCGCCCAGAATACCGGGCAGGCCGGCTTCTTTGCAAATTTTTTCTATCAGTTCCGGCGGGAAAGAGGGATAGTCCGGCTTGAAATAGCCCCAGTCAAACTGAACCGGGCAGCCTGCCATTTCCCAATGGCCGGAGGAGGTGTCTTTGCCGTGGCTGATTTCCCGCATGAAACCGTATTTGGACGGTAAACTCACGAGTGCCGGGCCTTGCGCTCCGGCGGCGGGTGCTTTGCCGGCGGATGCTTCGGCCGCTTTGAATAACCCGAGCGCGGCTAAGTTGGGCAGGTTTAAGTGCCCGCGCGCGGCGGCAAGATGGCCCAGCGTGTCGGCCCCTTGGTCGTCAAACTTGGCGGCATCTTCCGCCCCGCCGATACCCAAGGAATCCATCA
>CAKUDJ010000040.1 GCA_934644855.1 uncultured Elusimicrobiales bacterium | reverse complement strand
CACAATAGCTTGCAGCATATTGCGGGTTTGCACCATTTCCTGCTCACTGGTGTAGCGGTTGGTAATATCTTCGTACGAAGTTAAAATATACTTTACGGTTCCCTCCGCCCCCAACACGGGTATTTTGCTGACGCTTAACGTGCGCTCCTGGCCGTTGGAATCGGTAAAGTGCATACGCGCATCCGGGCGGACTTTGGCGGAATCTTTGACCTCTTGGTCCATTAATTCCAACGCGTTTAACATTTCCGGCGGTAAAAATTTATAAATATCCTGCCCCAAGGTGTTGGCCCCGCGGCGGCCGAAAATTTCCTCCGCCTTGCGGTTCCACAAGCAGCACACATCTTGCGTGTTTTGCATGGTGACGCCCATGGGATAATGGTTTACCACTTCCACCAAAAAACGCTTATCGGCTTCCAACCGGCGGTACTGCGGCACGGGCTCCAACGTAATAAGGGTATAATCGCCCAGTTTACTGGCCCCCACGGATACAAACACATTTTGCAAATTTTTATCGGTTAATTCTTTTATCGTTTTTTGCCCGGCAGGAGATTGCAAGAGGGTTGATACATCCGCCGCCGTTAAACCAAACGTAGCTATGTTGCCGCCTTCAAACGCAGCTTGGGAAGCGCCTAACAGTTGCCCGGCGCTGGAATTACCGAAGGCAATACTCCCCTGGGCATCTGTTAGCAACGCCCCAAACGGCAGCTGCTCCACAAAGTGCAAGGTATCCCGCGTTAATAAATTTTGCGGCGCTTGGCCGGACGGCTCACAAAAAAGCTCAAACAAACTTTTAGTCATATTCATCCCTCTTTTTATCCGTAAAATGGATACTCTACCATATACTAATAAAAAACCCCTGCTTTATGCAAGAAAAGCCCTTTTTATTTTTTTTCCAAAAAAAGCTTGAAAGAAAGTGTAAAATTCGTATACTATATTAGTAGTAATGTATATTGTTGTTTTTATTCCACTTTTGACAGGAAGTGCGTATGAAAAAAATATTAACCACAGGGCTCTGCCTGGCGCTAGCGTCTATCGGCGGGGCGGAAGTAATCCAAACCGTAAACTTTAACCCGGCGCGCTTTGGGCAGTATGAACGCTTAAAAGTGTCGGAAAAAGCCACTTTGCAGGGTGGTCTTTCGGCTAACTCCATGCAGGTACAATCGGCCGGAACGGTCACCTTGACCGCCACCCCGTCTGCCGGGCAAAAGCCACTGGCGTATGATATTCTTAAATTAGATGCGTCCAGAGGGTTTTCCTCCCTGGGCACGGCTTCTTTCCCCGCGGACCCCACCTTGGATTTCCCGGATACTTGCTTTAGTTCTTTGGAATCTTGCGTGACGGCCACGGCAACCGGCGACCTAAACGTAAAATTTCAGGAAGGCAAGGCGCGCTTTTTGGCGCCGGCAAGCTATACGGCGCCGTCTAGCCGCATTAACCAAATTACCACGGAAGCAAACCGCTTGCGTTTGGAAGCGGTGTATGCTACCTTTCAAGGCAAATTAAACGTGACGGGTGCCGGGGACCATTCTTTTAGGAATATTTCGTCCGAAACGCCTTTGCGTTTGGCGGGCAACTGGATTCCGCTGCCCAGCCAAGGCGGAGGCCCGACGGGCGGCAAGTTGAAATGGGAAAAACGCAAAACGGTAAAATATGCGGACCACGGCGGTGACACGGTGACCGTGCTGGCCTTGGCAGGGGGAACTCCCACCTCTTGCAAAAAAACTTGCCCCGCCGAACGGTGCCCCAAAGGACAAGACGGTTTTATTACCTATGAGTTAGACGAAACCAAATGCGAATGCGTAGAAGTAAGCAGGAATTGTAGAAAGCCATACACCACAACGTATAGGTGGAGCTGTTCGGATATTGCTCGGCCTCCGACAGGCGTTATGGATACCTGTTGGTTCGGCATCGCGGGCGATACAATCCCGAAAAACCCTTGCGATATAGACCACACAACGGAAGGCAAGAATGTTTGTTATTATCAGAAGACGACGGGACAACCAGATGGAAATAACCTTATACCACCCGAGATGGGTGGGCCTACCAACGGCAACGGAACGACTATAACGACGCCCGGCGGTGGCGGAAGTTCAGGAACCACGCCACCATGGACGGCAGGACAAACTCAATGGATAAAATGTACTTGTAGGGCAGAAAAAAACTACAATCCCTAACCCTTTCCCCGGGGCAAACCCCCGGGGATTTTTTTGTCTTCCGGCGCGTATTCTGTGCGGCGCAGCCCGGCTCCGAAACCCCATTTCTCCCCGGGCAGAAATTGACCGGGTAATCTGTTTTTTGCCTGGAAAAATCCGCTTTGGTATAATAAACTTTTATAAAAGGGGGCTTTTTATATGAAAAAACTTTTCATGCTTTTTCTATGGGTTAGCAGCTGTTTGAATGTTTACGCGGCCGAGGCCCCGGGCAAAATAATTACCCTGCGCGCCCCGGCCGAATATTTAACCACCAATCCGTTGGAAGTGGACGACACCTGCCCGCAAAATGATATTTATAACCCCTTTACCTGCACCAAGGAGCAATCCCCCGGCTTTAGCTGTTATGATGTTTCCGCCGTACAAGGGGACCCTATCCCCGCCCAACGCTACGAACTGTTGCAAGAATCCCTCATGCCGGAAAATGTGAGTGCGGACCCGCAATGTTTGCAAGCGGAGCCCACCTGCGCGGCGTTCTTAAAACAGTTGGAATTTAATTTGGATTTTACCTGGTTTATTGCCAATTTTCCGTCGTCTTCATTCCCGGAATGCGGCAAAACATACACTTGCACGCGCATTGTATGTTATATGCCCCCCGCGCCGGGGCAAACGCCCGCCCTCAGCCAAAAGCTTTCCTGCGTATATAAAAAGCACCAACGCTTTTTTGTGGGCAGCCGCATTACCTGTGCGCGCCAAAGCGCTAAATAAGTGCGCCTTTGCCGCGTTGCGGCAAAGCCGGTATGCACAAGCGGCTAAACGGATGAATGATTATTTGTCTTTGGGGTTTTTCTTATTACGCACGCACGGGCTGTTTGGAAAAAACGAAACAACTTCCCAATTTAACTGCTTAAAAAAAGCCCCAATGCTGCCTGCGGCATTGTTGCCTTCCTCTGTTCCTGCGGAAATATCCTTTTTCTTGTCTGCCATGGGGTGCCTCTCATTCTGCATTAAATATATTTAATTATTTATAGTCATATAATGTAAAAATAGTATATTATCTGTCTATATTTTGCAACTGTTTTTTTAAGAGGTTTTACCGGGGCGCAAAAAATCCGGGTGCGTTTATACACCCGGATTTTGTTGCTTTGGATAAAATTACTGAATAGGCGGCGTGCCGGTTAGTAAATCCAACGAATCACACACCCCGGTACTTTTGGTATTTTCCCCCTTACAGGCCAAGGAGCGTTTGCCCCCGGAGTCGGATACATACGGGTTCCAAATGCGGTATTCGTAATCCCCGGCTTGGCGTACGGCCACCGCGCTGGAACAAGTGGTACCGAAAATGCGGGAAGTGCCGTCCCCCCCCAGTTTGAACGAGAAATTTTTGCCCGTGGCTACACCCGTGTCGTCGCCGCCGGGCACTTCCACTATCAGTTGGTTAAACTTGGTGGGGCATTCCAGGTGTTTGGCGTAATAAGTATAAATGGCATCATTAATGGCTTTAATGGAGCTCATTGCTTCCACCGCGCGGGAACGCTCTATACTGCGGGTATAGGTGGGTAGCGCCAAAGAGGTTAAAATGCCTATAATCAGCACTACGGTTAAAAGTTCTATTAAGGTAAACCCTTGGTTGGACCGTTTCATTGTAATCTCCTTTTGTCCTTTTTATTGTATCAAATGTGCGTTAAAACTTCAGGGCCGCTATGCGCCCGGCCGCCTGTTGAGTCAGTTGCGGGGTGTTGAACGCCGTTAAGCGGAAAAACCCTTCCCCGCACGCGCCGAAACCCACCCCCGGCGTGCCCACCACGCAGGCCTCTGCTAACAGTTTATCAAAAAACGCCCAGGAATCAAGCCCGCCCGGCGTTTTAAGCCAAATATACGGCGCATTTACGCCGCCGTAAGCCGTTATTCCGGCATTTTGCAAGGCAGATAAAATCACTTGTGCATTTTGCATATACGTTTGCACCGCCCGGCGCGTTTGCGCTTTTCCGGCGGGAGAATAAACGGCCTCTGCCGCGCGCTGCACAATGTAGGGCACCCCGTTAAATTTGGTGGTTTGGCGGCGCAGCCACAAGGCGTTTAAGCTGTGATTGGCGCCCGCTTCGTCCTGCACTTGCAGGGCTTTGGGCACCACGGTATACGCACAGCGCGTGCCGGTAAAGCCGGCCGTTTTTGAAAACGAGCGGAACTCCACCGCCACTTCCTGCGCGCCGGGAATCTCATAAATAGAGTGCGGCACATCCGGCTGGGAAATAAACGCCTCGTATGCGCTGTCAAACAAAATAACGGCGCGGTTGGCTTTGGCCCAGTTGACCCACCGGGTGAGTTGTTCGCGCGTCAGCGCCGCCCCCGTGGGGTTGTTGGGGGAACACAAATACACCAAATCCGCCCGCGTGTGGGGTAAATCCGGCGTGAAAGCGTTTTGTTGCGTGCAAGGCAAATACACCAAACCCGCAAACGCGCCGTTTGCAAAAGCGCCCGTGCGCCCCGCCATTACGTTGGTATCCACATAAACAGGATAAACCGGGTTTTGCACCGCCACCACGCACGAGGACGAAAATAATTCCTGAAAGTTGGCCACATCACTTTTGGCGCCGTCACTTACAAAAATTTCGTCGGCTGACAGGTTAATGCCGCGCGCGGTATAATCGTTTTGCAAAATGGCTTCGCGCAAGAAAGCATAGCCTTGCTCCGGCCCGTAGCCGCGGAACGTGTCCGCGGAACCCATTTCCGACGAGGCTTTTTGCAACGCCTCCACCACCGCCGGGGCGAGCGGGGCGGAAACGTCCCCAATCCCCAGGCTGATAACGGTTTTATCCGGGTGGGCGGCCTTAAAAGCGGCCACCTTTTTGGCAATTTCGGAAAATAAATAACTGCCGGGTAATTTTAAGTAATGTTGGTTTAGTAAAGTCACAATGGTTTCTCCCAAGTACCTGTAAAAGTTTTTTCGGCGGGGCCGGTCATAAATATATGTTTTTGTTCCGGCCAGTTAATTTGCAAGGCGCCGCCGTCCAGCAGCACCGTCACCTGGCGGTTGGTTTTACCGTTGATGACCGCCGCCACCACGCTGGCGCAAGCGCCTGTTCCGCACGCCTGCGTAATGCCCGCGCCGCGCTCCCACACGCGCATACGCAAGGTGTTTGCGTCCAGTACGGTCACAAATTCCACATTGGTTTTTTGCGGGAAGAGCGGGTGGCTTTCCACCTGCGGGCCGTAAACTTCCACCGGCACGTGTTCCGCATCCGGCCCGAACATCACAAAATGCGGGTTGCCCATGGATACCGCCGTGCCGTACACCACGTCCCCCGGCATTTGCAAAGGAATATCTATGGCAAAATCAGCCGGGTCCCCCGCCATGGGTATTTGCCCCCGCAACAAACGCGGCACGCCCATATCCACCGTCACCAAGCGGTGGGCTTCGTCCATAATTTTGGTATGAATCGGCCCGGCTAAAGTTTCCAGGGTCAGTTCGCTTTTGGAAAGAATACCCTGTTCCCGCACAAAAAACGGCACACAGCGCGAGGCGTTGCCGCACATTTGCGCTTCGCTGCCGTCTGCATTTATAATGCGCATACGCACATCATTGACGGCAGACGGCCCGATTAATATCAGCCCGTCTGCCCCAATGCCGCGGCGGCGGTCACACAAAATTTTAGCCGCGCGGGACGGGTTTTGCAAAGGCTGATTAAACGTGTTTACAAAAACAAAATCGTTCCCTAAACCGTTATATTTAGTAAATTGCATAAATTGTAATTTATCCCCCTTCTTGTTATTGTATAAAATGATAAGATATTTTTAGGAGATAATTTTTATGGAACTGGAACAAGCTATTTTAACGCGCCGCAGCGTGCGTAAATATCAGGATAAACCCGTAGAGCGGGAAAAAATCAACGCCTGTTTGGAAGCGGCCCGCCTGGCGCCGTCTGCCTGTAATTCCCAACCGTGGCATTACATTGTAATTGACGACCCGCAAGTAAAAGCGGCCTTCTGCCAAGAGGCTTTCAGCGGCGTGTACGCCATGAGCAAATGGGCCGAAAAAGCCCCCGTGCTGATTGCCGCCGTGTCCGACAAAGGCTCTTTTACCAGCCGGATTGGCAATTACTTCCGCCGGACGGAATTTTATTTGGTGGACCAGGGTATTTCCGGCGAACAACTGGTGTTGCGCGCGTGGGATTTGGGTTTAGGCACCTGTTGGATTGGTTGGTTAAATTCCGACAAAGCGGAAAAATTTTTCCGCCTGCCCAAAGGCAAAAAAATTGAACATTTAATTGCTATGGGCTACCCCGCCGAAACGCCGGACGCGCGCCCCCGCGAAGCCTTTGATAAAAAAGTAAGTTATAACGAATTTAAAGAGTAAGTAAAAGCGCCCTAGGTTTTATAGCCTAGGGCACTCTTCATTACTGCGTTAAAAATTACTCCGTATATTCTGCGCCCCAACTGCCGAAACTGCCGCTTCCGCTATTTCCGTTGGAAGTTTTTTTCGTTAGACCTATTGCCTTGCAATCAGAACCATCCGCATCCTTGGAAATACAAAACCGTCTGCCGCCGGGACCCATTCCTAATCCAAAACCGCTAGGTGGACGGCCCCAATATACAACCAAACCTGTACCCGCGGGCGTATTTCCTTTCACACTTCCGCCTTGAAAACCACAACTATCTGCTTGAAAAAAAGAAAACTTACAAGGAGCAGAATCCGGCAATTTTATATCCAGTTCATCCGTGATACAAATTTCTCCTTTGCCCAAACGGCAAACTTCCATAGCATCATAATAAGCCTTAATTACCGGCC
>CAKUDJ010000039.1 GCA_934644855.1 uncultured Elusimicrobiales bacterium | reverse complement strand
CGTTAATTGTGTCTTCCGTATTTTTAATTTCTTCGTTTGTCGTCATAAGTCCTTATTACAGCTCGCCGGGTGAGGCAAGCTGCGTAAACCTCCGTTAGATATTAATTGATAGGATTGCATCCATTATTTCTTTTGAAAAACGTTTGTACTGCTCTTTCGGCTCTTGCGATTCATCTTTTGCCAGGTGCATCACGGTACCGAATTTCACGCGGATTTTGCGTACCCACGGCCAACCGAACGTGCCTTCCACCTTTACCGGAAGCACCGGGGCCCCCGTGTGGTACACCAAGTACCCTACACCGCTTTTGGGCGGGCGGGGCTTGCCGTCTTTAGAGCGCGTGCCTTCCGGGAACATTACTACGCTTTGCCCCTTTTGCAAAGCTTCTTCCACTTCTTGCAAAGCTTCAAAAGCCTTCATATTGCGCGCACGGTCCACCGCTATATACCCGCTGCGGCGGAAAAACCACCCCAGCCCGGGCACGGAAAAAAGCTCTTTTTTGGCCACAAAGCGCGAATCACGCACCGTGCCCGCAAAAGCACCGATTGCCGGCGGGTCCGCATTAGACAAATGGTTGCCCGCAATAATAAGAGCGCCGGTTTTGGGGATGTTTTCCAACCCCTCCACCTTAAAATCATAAAAGGTTCTAAAATAAACCCTTGCTATTAATTTTACCAAATTAAGCAGCATACTGGGAAATCTTCTCCATAACAGTTTCTATAACCCGGTTCATATTCAGGTTAGAAGTATCCACCACCATGGCATCTCCGGCCGGTTTTAAGGGCGCTACGGCCCGGTGGCTGTCGCGGTAATCGCGTTCTTTTATCATAGACAAAATGGCGTTATAGTCGGCCTTTTGTCCGTTTTCTTCCAACTGTTTTACGCGGCGATTGGCGCGTTCTTCGGCGGATGCGTCCAAATAAAATTTCAGTTCCGCATCCGGGAACACCACCGTTCCCACGTCGCGCCCTTCCATCACCACGCCGCCGTTTATGCCCACTTGGCGCATTTTATCCGTCAGCACGGCGCGGGCCTCTTTGTTGGTAGAAACTTTGCTGGCCACAGAGCCCACTTCTTCCAAATGGAGTTTAGCGCCCAAAAATTCACCGTCTACAAACATTTTTAAGGCACCGTTATCCTGGCGCTCAAATGTAAAAGTTAATTTTTGCGCCAAGCCTAAAACGGCATCATGGTCTGCGGGGTCCAGTTTTTGTTCAAACACTTTATAAGCCAATGCCCGGTACATTTCCCCGGTGCTTAAAAAGCCGTAGCCCAACTTGGCGGCTACCGCCAGGCCGACGGAGGACTTCCCCGTGCCGGCGGTACCGTCTATGGCAATTAATAATCCGTTTTTACGCATTTATTCCCCCGCCACGGACAAGCTGTCCGTCACCCCGCGGATAGCCAACATAATGGCGTCCGGCGACGTGGCCGCCGAGGTGGCCGTTTCCATATCAATATATCCTTCCTGATACAGCTTAGCCAACGCTTGGTCAAAGGTTTGCATTCCGTAAAACGCACCGTTTTGCATCTGTTTTTGGATGTCGCTGGGTTTATTTTCCAAAATTAATTTGCGGATTTGCGGCGTGGAAACCATAATTTCCAACGCCGGGCGCATACCCGGTTTAATGGTGGGCAACAAGCGTTGGCAGATAATCCCGCGGATAAGTTCCGAAAGTTGCAACCGCACCTGGGCGTGTTGCTCCACCGGGAAAGCGTCCGTCAGGCGGGAAAGCGTTAGCGTCACATTGACCGTGTGCATGGTACCCAACACCAACTGGCCGGTTTCCGCCGCGGCAATAGCGGCTTTCATTACTTCGCCGTCACGCAATTCCCCAATCAAAATGACATCCGGGTCTTGGCGCATGGCGGCGCGCAGCGCGCCGGTATAAGAAGGCGTATCAATCCCTAATTCCAACTGGCTGATGATGCAGCGGTTTTCGGTATGGATAAATTCCACGGGGTCTTCAATCGTTAAAATATGCCCGGAGCGGGTTTGGTTGATGTGGTCCACCATGGCCGCCAACGTGGAAGTTTTGCCGGAACCCGTCATCCCCGTCACCAAAATCAAACCGCGGCGGTTATCGGCAATTTTTTTAAGCACTTCGCCCGGCAGGTGGAATTCTTCAAAGGTAGGGATTTTAAGCGGAATATGGCGGATGGCCATACAAATTTTGCCCATTTGGCGGAATACGTTAAAACGGAAGCGCCCGTAAGATTTGGCATCTAACGAAAAGTCCACCGAGCTATACTGCTCAAAAATTTTGCGCTCGCGGTCCCCCATGCAGGCATAAGCCATTTTTTTGGCTTCCTCGTTGGGGATAAAGCTGTCATCAATGGGTTTAATTTGGCCGTGCAAACGCACAAACGTATTGGAATTGCCGCGTATATGCAAGCCGCTGGCACGGTTATCTACTACGGTTCTAAGCAAACTTTGCAATCCTACTGCCATATTTTAATCTCCCTCCGGTTTTATAACCGGCCTTTTTTCCGGCGCATAAAAGCCGGAATAAGCATATCATCCTGCGGTGTGGCCTTGGGGGCGTCTAACCCATCCAAGACGGGTTGCGGCATTGTATCCCGCACGCCGGTACTGCCTAAGCCCGAACGCTCCAGGGAAGCTATCGTGCGGCGTGTGGTATATAAATTGGCTTTTTCGGCGCTGAACCCGGTGGCAATCACCGTCACTTGGAAGCGGTCCCCCAGGGAAGCGTCAAAAGAATGCCCGTACATAATTAAAGAATCGTTGCTGGCATATTGGCGGATTAAGTTCATGGCTTCGCCCACTTCAATCATGGTTAAATCCGCCGCCAAAAAGTGCACAATAAACCCTTTGGCACCGTGAATATCTGCGTTTTCCAACAGCGGGGAGGAAATAGCTTTTTGCATGGCGCGCAAATGCCGCCCCGGCCCGCCGGATTCCCCCACCCCAATCAGCGCTTTTTGGGAATTGCTCATAATTTTGCGCACGTCATTAAAGTCAATATTCACTTCGCCGGGTTGGGTGATGACTTCCGCAATCCCCTTGACCGCCTGGAGCAAGACTTCATCTACCATTTGGAACGCTTCGCGCGAAGAGGTTTTGGGGTCTATAATGGAAAACAGTTTTTCGTTCGGCACGATAATCATGGAGTCTACATACTTTTGCATTTCTTTAATGCCTTCGTCGGCGTGTTTTTCACGCACGTAGCCTTCAAAATTAAACGGCCGGGTGACGACCCCCACCACCAACATATCATCACCATAAGTTTCTTTGGCCAGTTTAGCCAAATAGGGCGCCACACCCGTCCCGGTGCCGCCGCCCATACCGGCGGTAATAAACAACAAATCACATTGGCCGATAATTAATTTTAATTTCTCGGCCGATTCTTCCGCCGCCAAACGCCCGCGCTCCGGCTCTCCGCCTACGCCCAAGCCTTTGGTGATTTTTTCCCCCACCTGCACCAGGTACGGGGCTTTGTTGCGGCGCAAGTCCTGCGCGTCTGTATTGACGGCAATAAAATCCACGTCTTTCAGCTCGCTTTCCACCATGTGGTTAATGGCGTTGCCGCCACCGCCGCCCACGCCGATTACTTTAATTTTGGCCTTTTTGGTTTCAAACGAATTGGCCGGTTGAAATAAATCGCTCATACTCAAACGCCTCCTCAACCGCCGAACAGGTTGAAGTTTTTGAATACCTTGCCGATTTTGCCGAACAAGGAAGCATTATTTTCGTACCCTTCCCGCGGGAAATCCTCGTAGCCGTTTTCCTGGCAGGCGTACAAGGCCAGCGCCATGGCGGTACTGTATTTGGGGTCAAAAAATTCTTCGTTAGCGGTCAGTAAATCACGCTGCACACCGCCCAGGCGCACTTCTTTTAAGCCCAAAATATTCAAACAATGGCCGGTCACGCCCGTTAATTGGCTGCCGCCGCCGGTCAGCACGCCCAAAAGCGGATAATCTTTATAGCCGGATTGCTCCACGCTGCGGCGGACGTATTCCAACAGTTCTTCCATACGCGGTTGGATAATATCCAAAATAAAACTCTTTTTAATGTTATGCACCGTGCGGCCGTCCAAAGAAGGCACGGGGATTTCTCCGTCCTGGTCCAGGGAAGTCGGCTCACAGACGCCATATTTTTCTTTAATTTCCTGCGCGTTTTGGCGGCTGGTGCGCAAGCCGCAGGAAAGGTCCCGCGTGATTAAATCACACCCGTACGGAATATCGCGCGAAAAGCGGAGCATCCCGTCCAAATAAATCCCGACGGACATGGTTTCCCCGCCCAAATCCACTAACATTACACCCATTTCTTTTTCTTCCTGCGTCAGCACGGCGTTGCCCAACGGAACCAGGCCGTAAACCATATTATCAATACGGTATCCCGGGCGTTGAATCGCTTTGGCTAAATTGTTCAAATGGGTGGAAGCGGCGGTAGTAATGTGGACATCTACTTCCAATAAAGAGCCTTCCATGCCTTCCGGGTTGGAAATGCCTTTTTGCTTATCAATAAAAAAACCTTGCGGAATGGTATTGATAATTTCTTTGTCGGAATCAATAGAAATGGCCTTGGCGTTTTCAATAGCCAGGTTAATATCCGCTTGGGTAATTTCTTTATCCATGCGGGAAATATTGTACGTTCCGTGGCTGGTATAAGAGCTTAAATGAGAGCCGCGCAACCCCACAATTAATGTGGAAATATTTTCGTTCAGCTCCCGTTCCACACCGCCCAAAACGTGTTGGACCGCGGCAGACGTTTCGCGAATGTCCTTTACTACGCCGCCTTCCAACCCGCGGCAAGGCACGCTGCGCCCCGCCAACACTTGTAAAGTGCCGGTATCATAATCTTGTGCGGCGGCGATACACGTTAATTTACCGCTGCCGACATCCAAACCTGCAATAATATTTGTTTTAGCCATAAATAAACCCACCTAAATCCATTATAAAACTTATTTGCCCACCTGTGTTAAAAAAACTTGTCCGTTTTCAAAAAAACGGAAGTCCATTTTCTGCGGTCCTTTTTCGTTCCGGCGGCACCAACTGATAATCTGCGCCGCCCGGCGCGCCTTGGCACGCAGGTTTTTAGCAGGACCGAAGTCTATCACGGTACCGTCCGGCATATGCATAGCCACTTCGTCACGCTCTAAATTAAAACGCAAAAAAGCAAAAGACAGTTCTTTTTCCAACTTTAAGGTGCTTTGTACCAGGCCGACAAATTCATCCGTTAATTTGGCGGGCACGCGGCCTTCCAGTTCCACAAACGGCACCGGCGTAAGCAACACGGGGTTCGTATCCGCATAAACGGTACTGTCACTATCAATATAACGCACGGAATTATCCGGCAAGACAAATTTGGCAACCGGGGTGCGGCGTTCGGCCGAGATTTTTAAGGTGCCGGATAACAACCCCCGGCTTACGTCCACTTCGCGCAGCATGGGATATTTTTGTGCAATTTGCGCGCGCAGCTGCGCCGCTTGGGCCAGCGTAAACGGTTTGCCCACGGCAGCCGTGCCCAAAGCCAACAATTCTTTTTGCATATTGCCGTCCAAGCCGGAAACAACCGCTTTTTGGGGGCGCCATTGGCTTATTTTAGCCGACGAATAAACCGCGTAGCCTTTACTCAGGCCCACGAACGCCGCCACTAAAAAAAACAGAATAAACAACAGGAAAAAAAACGGCTTTAAGCTTTTTTTGCGCCGCCGGGGAGCTCTTTTAACTACAAAAGATGACGGCCTGTAAGAATCAAACTTTTTCATGTGCTTAAAACCAAAAAGAAAATGGGCGGAAAGGGAGTTGAACCCTTAAGGACTTTCGTCCACACGGTCCTGAGCCGTGCGCGTCTGCCATTCCGCCACCCGCCCATCACAAGATATATTATAGAATATTTTTCAAATTGTTTCCACTATATTTTTAGCGGACCCAAAAAGCCCCTGCCGGGCTGTTTTATACTGCCCAAAAACCTTAAAAACGGATTTTATTTTTGAACCCTTTTTCCATTTCCCGGTTCAAATCCCGCTTTTTAAGGGCTTCGCGTTTATCAAACAGGTGTTTGCCTTTGGCCACGGCCAACTGTATTTTGGCCCAACCTTTTTTGAAATACACCTCCACCGGTACCAACGCATACCCTTTTATATCCGCCTTAGCGGCTAATTTGCGGATTTCTTTTTTATTTAACAACAGCCGCCGCGGGCGCGTGGCATCCAGTTCCGTCAAAGAATTAAATTTATACGGCTTAACGTGCATATTATATACATACGCCTGGCCGTTTTCTATGCGCACAAATGCCCCCTCCAGGCTGAGCTCCTTTTGGCGGATAGATTTTACTTCCGCGCCCAGCAGTTCAAGCCCGGCTTCCAGGGTATCTTCTATAAAAAATTCGTGGTACGCCTTGCGGTTTGTGCACACGACTAAAACGGAATCTTTCTTCGGCATGGATATATCATAGCAAATTTAAGGGGATGCACGACGGGCATTTATCCCCTTAAAATGAAATTAGGTTTATTTGCAAAAATCGTTTTGCATATCCGGGAAGTCCGCCGCGTTTACACCGCGCATAAAAGCCCGGCAGCCTTTCCACTTGGCAAACGCGTCCCCAATCTCCAAGAAGTCAAAAGAAATGCTGTACCCCAAAAAGACCATAGCCGCCACTTGGGAGCGCTCGGCCAATCTTTTGAGTGCGGGGGTATCTTCGGGCGCAATGCGGCCTTGCGTAATTTGGGACAAACTTTCCATTTCTCTGCCCAATAAAGAAATCAGTTGGGCTTTTTGTAAATAATCGTTCTTTCCTTTTAGGGCGTAGGCTTTATTCAAGTGTGCCTGCATGGCCTCATAATTGCCGGCCATAAAGGCTTTTTTGGCCATTTCCAACGAGAACCACCCGCCCGGGTTAATCCCCGCCTGCAACAAAACGCGCACCGCCCACAAGGCATTTTTCCCGTCCCCCTGGGTTAAAACTATCAGTTCTTCCTCAACGCTGCGGCAAGCTTTGGCCACGCGCGCAACGGCAGCATCCGTCACCTGGGGCGCCCGGCCGGTATTTCTC
>CAKUDJ010000038.1 GCA_934644855.1 uncultured Elusimicrobiales bacterium | reverse complement strand
CCATAACCCCTAACCGTTCGTCTACGGTTTTTACGCGGTTCAGGCCGTCGTGCCAGGTCAAACCCGGGTACACAAACTGCAACATCCCGTATTCCCGCATCATTTCCAAAATGCGTTTAATTTCTTTTTCTTTATTTATTTTCAAAAATTCCCGCGTCAGCCGTTCACGCGAAAGGAGCAACGGATATTGCTGCGTCACCGCCTCCTTTAATAAAGCTTCCGTTTTGGGGGCCAATTTCCACCCGAAGCGCCCGGCAAAACGCACCGCCCGGCACATCCGGGTCGGGTCGTCCAAAAAACTTTTGGGGTGCAGGATACGGATAATCCCCGCATCAATATCCTTTTGCGCGCCGAAAGGGTCAAATGAGGCGCCGAAAGAATCCGGCATAATGCTTAACGCCCAGGAATTGGCGGTAAAATCGCGCCGGAACATATCGTCTTTAATGCACGAGGGCGTCACTTCCGGCAGCATCCCGGAACGGGGGTAGCTTTCGCGCCGTGCGCGCACCATATCCAATTTAAGCCCGGTAGTTAAATTTACGCGAAACGTACTAAATTGGGAAAATTTATGCCTGCTTCCCCCCCAACGCTTGACTGCAAAACCGGCCACAGGGTCCACATTTCCCTCAAAGGACAAATCAATATCTAGTGTATCGCGCCCTAAATAAAAATCACGCACGGCACCGCCCACAATCCAGGCTTTGGTGCCCAATTTATCGGCATAAGTGCCGATAGAAAACAAAATTTCTTGATATTTTTTAGGAATATTTACCGGATTTTTACCTTTCATAGCAGTAAAGGCTCGCTTGCCCCCTCCTCACTCATACGGTCCATAAAGTTTTGCAACAGTTTGCTGTTTAACCCCGCTTTAAGCACTTTATGGGCAGCCAACGCATAAGCGTTTGCGCCGGGTTTATCCGCGGCGGGCACATAAAGCGGGAAGTGATTTTTCCGCGCATAAGCGGGCTTTAAGCGGGCCACTTGCAGGCCGGCCGCCGCGCACGCCGCCGCCACCACTTCGGATTCAAACGTCAGTTCTTCTTCGTGTTCCAACACACTTTTTAAGGCTTCCAACCCAAACACATACGCGGGTTCATAGTCTAACTGTAAGGTTTTGGAAAGCGTTTTTTTAATGAGGGCGTAATCTTCCTTCATTTTGGCAACCAGGGCATCTTCCTTGGCTTTGTCCGCATGGGCGAACACAAACACCATCAGTTCCGCGGGGGCATCCAAATAAATCAGGTTGGAATCGTGGTGAAAGAATGTTTTACATTCCGGGCAGCAAAATAAATTCAACTCTCCGCCCAACGCGGCGGTTTTCAAATCGGGGTCTTGGTCCGCGCGCACAAAGGACCAATATTCCACATCAAACTGTTCACAATGGTTGGGGCAATGCGCTTGCCCTTCGGCTTTAATAGATTTCATAACACTTTTATACCAAAAATGGACTCCTTCTGTAATATAAAAACGGGTTCTAACCCAAAAAAGGCACCCCCGGGTGCCGGGTACCCGTCGTAAGAATACAGGCCGGGCAAATACGCCGCCCGGCCCGCAAAAACTCTGCCCCGCATGGGATTTGAACCCATACCACCGGTTCCGAAGACCGGTACTCTATCCAGTTGAGCTAACGGGGCGTGTTTTTTATTGTACCAATTTTTAAGCGCGCCCACAGGCTTAACAAGGCCCTCTACTCCGGCGCTCCTAAAATTTGCTAGAATAAAGGTATCTTAATTTGCAGTAAGGAGTATACCTATGGGTGGACATTCACACTGGGCTGGTATTAAACACAAAAAAGCCCTCGTAGACGCCAAAAAAGGCAAAGTATTTACTAAAATTTTAAGAGAAATCACCATCGCCGCCAAAATGAGCGGCGGCAACCCGGACCAAAACCCCCGCTTGCGCAAAGCGGTGGATGATGCCCGCGCCGCCAATATGCCGTTTGATAACGTCAAACGCGCCATTATGAAAGGTACCGGCCAACTGCCCGGTGTTTCTTACGAAGAAATCACTTACGAAGGCTACGGTCCCGGTTCCGTGGCGGTGATTGTGGAATGCACCACGGACAACAAAAACCGCACGTTTTCCGAAATCCGCAAAATTTTCACCAGCCACGGCGGCAACACGGGTACGGCCGGATGCGTATCTTATATGTTTAAGAGCAAAGGCTTAATTGTGGTTAAAAAAGAAGACATCGGCGAAGACGACCTGATGAATTTAGCCCTGGAAGCCGGCGCCGAAGACGTGCGCACCGCGGGTGACGTGTACGAAGTGCTTACCGCGCCCGATATGGCCGCCATTGATGCCGTTAAAAAAGCCATTGAAGCCAAAGGCATTACGCCCGAATCGGCCGATTTATCCATGATTCCGGACACCGAGGTCAGCATTACCGACGAACACACCGCCGAAACCTTGATGAAAATGCTGGAAGCCTTGGACGACCACGACGACACCAAAAACGTATACGATAACTCCAGCATTGACGAAGCTGTTTTAGCCAAACTGGAAGACAAATAGAGGCCGCTTGACTCCTCTGACGACCACCGTTTTAGGTATAGACCCTGGTTTAGACAGAACGGGCTGGGCGATTCTGACAAGAAACGCCCGGTCCGCGTTGTCTTTACAGGCGTGCGGGTTGATACATACGGGGGCGGAGCAGGAGTTGCCCGCGCGGCTTGAATATATTTTCCGGGAATTACAAAAAATTCTGCAAACCTATCAGCCGGACCAAGTGGCTATGGAGCAGAATTTTTTTCTCAAACGCGCCACCACCATGGCCCATACGGTTATGACGCGCGGCGTTATTATCCTGGCCTGCCAACTGGCCGGGAAAAACATTACGTTTTATCCCCCCAAGCGCGTAAAAATGCTCATTTGCGGCACCGGCACCGCGGACAAAAAACAAGTGCAGCGTATGGTACAGCTGACGCTGAATTTGGATAAAGCGCCGTCGCCCGACGACACCGCCGATGCCGTGGCGATTGCTATTTGCCACTTAAAAACCGCCCCGCTGAACAATATGCTCAATGTAAAGGCGGCCTTCCTTGCCAAACTGAAAGCCGCCCGCGAAGCACAAATCAAAAAGAAATAATTTTCCCGCACCTAACGCCTTTTCCCCCAATATGCTAAAATGGAATTATGATAGGGTATTTAAGAGGCGAAGTGTTGGAAGTACGCGAAGACAGCGTGCTGATTTTATGCGGCGGCATTGGGTATGAAGTAAACCTGGCCCATTCTTCCGCGTTGGAAATTGAAGCCGGGAAAGAGCTTTCCTTATATATAGCGGAGTCTTTCTCCCAATTTGACGGTCCCGTTTTATACGGCTTTTTATCTAAAGAAGACAAAGCCCTCTGGCTCCTGTTCAAAACGTCTATCCCCAATACAGGGGCTAAAAAAGCCTTGGAATTTTTGAACAAAGCCCTGCGCAGCGTGGCCGATTTCCACAAAGCCATTACCTCGCGCGACCCTAAAATTTTAACCGGCATTTTTGGTTTTACCGCCAAAACGGCCGAAAAACTAATTGCCTCCTTAAAAGATAAAATGGATGCAGTTTCCGTGCAAGGCGAAAGCAAAATTAAAGTGGTGGACGAAGCCCCCTATTTAAGCGGTGTACTGGAAGCCTTAACCGCCCTAGGCTATTCCGCCGCCGAAGCCCGCCGCGCCATGGAAAAACTCCACGCCGAGGGAATTAATCCCAACGGCAAGTTGGAAGACATCATTAAAGAAGCCCTGCGCGTACTGAAAAAATGAGCAACCAAAACGATATTTTAGATGTAAAACAATTAAGCGAAGAATCCGGCGGGTTGGAAGCGGCCCTGCGCCCGGCCTCTTTGGACGAATTCGTCGGCCAGGACAAACTGAAATCCAACCTGCGCGTTTTTATAGAGGCCGCCCGCTCCCGCGGGGAGGCGCTGGACCACTGCCTTTTTTACGCGCCGCCCGGCCTGGGCAAAACCACGCTGGCCAACATTTTAGCTAAAGAAATGGGCGTTAATATCAAAGTGACTTCCGGCCCGGTGTTGGCCCGCCCCGGGGATTTGGCCGCCATGCTCACCACGGAACTTTCCGACGGCGATATTTTATTTATTGACGAAATCCACCGCCTAAACCCGGCGGTGGAAGAAGCCCTTTACCCGGCCATGGAAGACTTTACCTTTTTTATTAACACTGGCAAAGGCGCCGGCTCCACCACCTTAAAACTGGCTGTACCCAAATTTACGTTGGTGGGGGCCACCACGCGCTCTGGGCTCCTTACCGGCCCGCTGCGGGACCGCTTTGGCATTGTGTTTAATTTAGGGTTTTATGAAATCCCCGAAATTACGGATATTCTGGCCCGCTCCGCCCGCCTGTTAAACATAGCGGCCGACCGCGCGGGACTAACGGAACTGGCCCAGCGCTCCCGCGGCACCCCGCGTATTGCCAACCGCCTGTTGCGCCGCGCGCGGGACTTTGCCCAAGTGAAAGGGCAAGGCGTTATCACGCACGATATTGCCAAACTGGCTATGGATTCCCTGGATATTGATTGCGAGGGGTTAGACAGCGTGGATAAGCGCATTTTGGAAGCCCTGATAGACCGCTTTTCCGGCGGGCCTGTGGGGGTGGAAAATTTGGCGATTGCCGTTTCCGAATCCATTGACACGCTGACGGATGCCATTGAGCCCTATTTGATTAAAGCCGGGTTTATTGCGCGCACCCCGCGCGGGCGGATTGCCACCCCCAAAGCCTATGCGCATTTAGGGCGTAAACCGTCGGGTGATTTACTGTTTTAATATGAAAAACCGCGCGTTGCTATTGTTCGTTTTAGCAAGCACTTTACTGGCGGGAGCCTGTGCCGCGCCG
Source organism: uncultured Elusimicrobiales bacterium (assembly GCA_934644855.1). Lineage (GTDB taxonomy): Bacteria > Elusimicrobiota > Elusimicrobia > Elusimicrobiales > Elusimicrobiaceae > Avelusimicrobium. The sequence continues at coordinate 2,201 of CAKUDJ010000038.1, read as the reverse complement.
TCCATGCGTTATACGCGCGCGGGCGGGGCGTTGGGCTCTGTTGCCGGGGCCGCCGAAGAACCGCACAAAGGCCCCGTTGTGCGCGTTTTACTGGCCGAAAAACAACGCAAAGCCACTTTCAAAAATACAGGGCGGGTGTATATTTACACGCAAGACCGCACGCAAAAATTCAAACTTTCCCACGCGGGCAGTTTTGCGGTACAGGCATTAGGCGCGGGCAAAATTCAAGCCGGCACCTTGCAAAGCGCGCAAGCCGTTATTTTGGAGCCTGCCGCCGGGAGCCCGCTTACTTTTAACGGAAATTCTTTTACGGGGCGCGTGCGGATTGTGCCGGACGGCAACGCCTTTCACATCGTGGAATATGCGCCGTTGGAAGAATATTTAATCGGCGTTTTACCGTATGAAATGAGCCACACCTGGCCGCCGGAAGCCCTCAAAGCGCAAGCGGTAGCCGCCCGCACCTATACCCTAAAAAGCATGGAAACCACCGGCAAACGCTATTTTGATTTATATAGCGACGTCCGCAGCCAAATGTATAAAGGCTCCGGCAAAAAATATCCGTCTGTGCAAAAAGCGGTGCAGGCCACCCAAGGCCAAATTTTAACGTACCAAAATAAACTTTTTTACACCTATTATCATGGCAACTGCGGCGGCGCGACGGACAGCGTCACCAGTTGGAACCCCGGCTCCGCCGCCATTAAGCCGCTTTCCGGCGCCAAATGCGGTTATGACAAGCACTCCAAAAACTATGCCTGGCAGATGACGGTTCCCCGTGCCAAGGCGGAAGCGTACGCCGCCTCTATCGGCCTGGCGGGCAAATTAAAAGCGGTGTCCGTTTCCCGCAAAACAGGCACCGGCCGCGCCACCAATTTAACGGTTAAAACGGCCAAAGGCTCCAAAAATGTGGCGTGCGGCAAATTCCGCGCCGCCACCGGGCTAAAAAGTTGCAAAATAAACAAAATTTCCGTGCGCAAAAAAGACGTGCTTTTTAAGGGGCGCGGCAGCGGGCACGGCGTGGGTATGTGCCAAGACGGCGCCTACGGCATGGCCAAAGACGGCAAAAACTATAAACAGATTTTGAAAAAATATTACCCCGGGGCCCAACTTACCCCGCTAAAGGAAGATTAACATGGCATTTGAACGCTTCAAAAAATTAGATTTAGACCCGCTTATTGCAAAACAACCCGCCACCCCGCGGGATTCCGCGCGCCAAATGGTGCTCCACCGCGATACGCACACCATTGAACACCGCATTTTCCGCGATATGCACGAATACCTAAACCCCGGCGATACTTTGGTGATTAACAATACCAAAGTGTTCCCCGCCAAATTATTTGCGCACAAACCCACCGGGGGAAAAGTGGAAGTATTGCTCGTGCGCCCGACGGTAAACAGCCGCACCTGGGCGGTACTCACGCGGGATTATAAAGAGGGGATTACATTGGATTTTGGCGACGGCTTACTGGCTAAAGTGTTGGGCAAAACGGAAAATAACGAGGCCGTTTTGGAGTTTAATACGGATGACCTGATGCCCTTTTGCAACGCACACGGCCTAATGCCCTTGCCGCAATACATAGAAAAAGCCCGCAAACACAGCGGCCTTTCCCCCAGTATTGCTACCGATAAAGAACGCTACCAAACCATTTATGCCAAATACAACGGCTCTATTGCCGCGCCGACGGCGGGTTTCCACTTTACGCCGGAGCTGTTGCAAAAGCTGAAAGATAAAGGCGTAAATATCGCTTACATTACGTTGCATGTGGGTTGGGGCACATTTAAGCCTTTGCGCGGGGAGCCGCAACAGCACCATATGTTAGCGGAACTGGGCGAAATTTCGCCCGAAACGGCCGAAATGGTAAACGCCACCCACGCCCAAGGCAAGCGGGTTTTTTCCGTCGGCACCACCAGCACCCGCACCCTGGAAAGTTTTACGGACGAAAACCGCCACACATCCGCCGGCAAGAAATGGACGGATTTGTTTATTTACCCCGGATACAAGTTTAAGGCCATTGATTGCCTGATTACCAACTTCCACTTCCCGGATTCCACCCCCCTGTGCATGACCAGCGCTTTTGCCGGGGAAGACTTTATTTACGAAGCCTACCTGCAAGCGGTGGAAAAGAAATACCGTTTCTACTCGTTTGGCGACAGTATGATGATTTTATAGCGCACGCCGCCCCTTATCCAACACGCCCCGGCCA
>CAKUDJ010000037.1 GCA_934644855.1 uncultured Elusimicrobiales bacterium | reverse complement strand
TGTTTAGGGTTGTCGTTAGTCCTTACCCCGGGCATGATGAAAGACTCTACGTTATATCAATTTGTTCGGACTCAGGTTAAAAAGCTGTTTGGCAAAAAGTCCAAATCAGCTAAGGCTGACAACAAGGACAACTCTACAGGGGACGGCCCCGCTAGCGGGGCCGCCGGAAAAACGGAAGAATCACCCGGCTCGGAGGCAAAACCAAAAACGGATGAACCCGAAACTTTATCCCAAGTATTTATAAAGAACCAGCGAGGCGATATAATCGCCTCGCTGCAAGTTCCGGTACATCAGGCCGGCTTTCAACTAAAACCTCTGCAAGAGGTTTTTATTTTGCCTAGTGGGGAAATGATTTTGCGCGAATACCGGGAAACGGCTTCCAAGCAAAAAGACGAGCACAATTATACGCAAGTGGTAGTGCGTGATGACATCAAGTTGGATTTCTCCTTGGGCAAAATAAAAGCTTCTGCGCTGAATCTTAAAAAAATAGGGGAAGGGCTTTTACTGGCCAACAGCAAAATCTGGCCGATGTTCCTGATGTATGTTTTATTGGGGATGAATAACGTGTCTACCATTGTAGCCAACTTTGCCGAGGACCCCTTCCATATGAGCAAGTTTGAAATGTTTTTGCTCGGCAATATGGGTACCTTGGCGGTAGGGTTGTTTTCTTTACCGATTGGCATTTTGCAAGGCAAGTTTAGCCGCCGGGCGATGTCCAACATCGGTATGCTTGCCATGATTACCGCCTTTGCCATACCGTGGTTGGCGGGCTTGAACGGCGCTTTGGGGGACGCTACGGACTTAAAGCGCGCGGCCCTGATGGCCAGTTTTGTGCTGTTGGGTATCGGGGGTGCCTTTTTGGACGTGTCCTTAAAACCCACGGTGTTGGCTATATCCAAAAAAGGCAATTATCAGCGTAATGTGGGCACTTTGGCCGTATTTAAGCAGGTGTTCGGCAATTCTATGAACTATTTGCTGCCGCCGTTGTTTTTGTGTGTGGCGGGGGCGGATTGGAGCGCGTTTTTCCCGGTATATATGGCGGGGAGTGTCGCGGCGTTTATGCTGTATAATAAATTTTTGATGAAGGAACAAACGCTGGACTTGGTGGCTCAAGCCAAAAAGAAATATAAAGTGAGTTTTAAGAGTATTTGGAATCTTTTTACCGGGAAAAATAAAAAATCCAAATTGGTGCGCAAAAGCGTGTATGCTACTATTTTGCATGGGGCCAATATGGGCACGTTGGCCCTGTTTGTAAACAGTTTGATGAAAGAACGCTTTGCGGACCCTGCCGCTATGTGGAGCCTGCCCTTTGGTTTAAGCTTGGATGCGGATGCCTGGGTGGTGCCCTCTTTTGTGCTTTTTACTTTGCCGATTATCTTTGGCCGTATGGCGGGCACCGCACTTGGTAGCGGTTTTCACTTGGGGGGCAAGCGCTTTGAGCCTCTCAACCCGGGCACGTTGTTGCAAGGCAGCGCATGGTTGAGCTTGTTGGGCGTTTTGCTGATTAATATGCCCAGTTGGCCGGCCCAGGCGGCCGGAGCGGTAATTGCGGCGTTAGGGCTAACCAACTTTGCCCCCATTTTAACGGCTTTCCCCACGGATAAAACCCGTGATGTTTCCAACGAGGTTTCGGCCTTGTTGTCTTTTTCCTCGGTGTTTAGCGCGGCGTTTACGGTCACTTTCGGGCTCTTGTTGGATGTATTGGGCCCGTGGAGTGCGGGGGCGTTTGGATTGCTGGCTTTGTTTTTTGCTTACTTAATCCATTTCGGCAGCGACATCCGCCACGGCAAGTTTGATGACTTAAAAGACCCGCACGGCAATACGCCGGAAGAAGCAACGGAATACGAAGACCCCTTAACAGAGTAGTTGTCCCGTTTATAAAAAATCCCCAGGTATGAATGCCCGGGGATTTTCCATGGAATCGGTGTCTTATTCCGCAATAGAATGGCGGTCTTTTACAATGGATTCCGCCCGCATTAAAGAATGGTCAATATTGCGGCAGAGGTGGTCTTCCCCCAACAGTTTAATAAAGCCGTACTGCTCCAAGGTTTTGCGTACGTGCTTTTGCACATGGGACAAAATCAACTGCACACCGTCTTCTTTGCAACGGTTGTAAATGCGCTCCAATGCGTGGTAGCCGGTAGCGTCTATGGCCGGCACGCTGCGCATACGCAAAATCAGAACCTTGCAATTTTTATGGTGTTCCAGGGTTTCCACAAACTGCGTGGCCGCACCAAAAAAGAACGGGCCGTTAATTTCATAAACGCTGACGTGCTTGGCAATTACTTTAGTATCAATATCGTCTTTGCGGCGCACTTCGTCCATAACGTCGTCATCCGTATTGGTAATTTGGTACACGTCCGCCATGCGCTTCATAAAAAGCACCGCCGCCAAAACCAGGCCAAATTCTATGGCAATTACCAAGTCAAATACCACGGTCAGCGTGAAAGTAGCCAGTAAAATCAGCACATCCCCCAGCGGGGCCTTAAATAACGCCTTAAAACTGCGCCAGTCGCTCATGCGGTAGGAAACCAAAAATAAAATAGCCGCCAAACTGGTCATGGGAATCCGCCCAATCCAACGCATCAGGCACAACATCATTAAAAACAAAAATACGGCGTGCGCCATGCCGGCAACCGGGGTGCGGCCGCCGTTTTCTATATTGGCGGCGGTGCGGGCAATTGCGCCCGTGGCGGGCAGGCCGCCGAACAGGCCGGAAGCCACATTGGCAATCCCGGTGGCTACCAGTTCCATATTGGAGCGGTGGCGTTTGCCAATCATCCCGTCCGCCACTACGGCGGAAAGCAAACTTTCAATGCCCGCCAACAGGGCAATCGTCAGGGCCGGGCGCATTAAATTTTGGATGGTATCCCAGTTTACGCTTCCCGGCAAATGCGGCATAACCAGGGTGCTGTCTACCGCGCCGAACGTACTGGTAATGGTGGGAACGTTCATTCCCGTCACGCCTACCAATACGGCGGTAATTAACAAGGCCGCCAGGGAGCCCGGAAACGCCTTCCATTTTTTAGGCCAAAAAAGAATAATCGCCAAAGTGAGCAGCCCCACCGCCAATGCCTCCCGGTTGATTTGCCCCAAACTGTGGAAATACAAACCCCATTTGGCAAAAAAGCCGGAGGGAATGTTGGTAAGTCCCAACCCCAAAAAATCGTTAATTTGGGTAGAAAAAAGCACCACGGCAATCCCGCTGGTGAATCCGGTTGTCACGGGGTAGGGAATAAATTTAATGAAACTGCCGAATTTGCACACCCCCATAAAAATTAAAAAAATCCCCGCCATAATGGTAGCGGTCAGCAGCCCGGCCAAGCCGTATTGTTGGATAATGCCGTATACAATAACCACAAACGCGCCCGTGGGCCCGCCGATTTGTACGCGGCTCCCCCCAAAAAGGGAGATAATAAACCCGGCCACAATGGCCGTAATTAAGCCTTTTTCCGGGGTGACGCCGGAGGCAATCGCCAACGCAATAGAAAGCGGCAACGCAATACACGCCACCACCAGGCCGGCGCTTAAATCTTTTAAGACGCGGCGGGAGGAAAACTCCTCCGGACGGTTTTTAATCAGGGTGAGTAATTTGGGTCTTAACATTTTATTTTTAACGTTTTAATAACTTGCTGAGGAGCCGGTCATAATACGGCTGCGCAACCGGCATACCCGGGGTGGAGTTGCGCCCGCTGTGGGGGCCGTGATAGTCGGACCCGGCAGAGGCAAACAAATCATACTTGCGGGCAATTTTTAGCAGCTCTTGTTTTAGGGTGTATGTATGGGCGGGATAAAAAACTTCCAGTCCGTCCAAACCTGCTTCTTTCCAGGCGGGAAAGTTCCACATGGCTTGCGTAAGCCCGGGGTGGGCAATCACGGCCAGGCCGCCCGCGGCTTTAATGGCGCGGATGGCTTCCGCCACGCTGACTCCGGCCGAGGGCACATAACCCGGCTGCCCCGGCACCAACCAACGGCGGAACCCTTCCTGCCGGGAGGGCACGACCCCTTTTTGTTTGAGGGCGTCCGCCACGTGGGCGCGGGAAACCGTATTGGGCGCGCGGGAAAAGACATCTTCTTGCGTAAGGTCCAATCCGGCCGCTTGCAGTTGGGCGATAATTTTTTTAATGCGTTCTACCCGCACTTGGCGGTTGTGTGCCAGAAAGGCGGCAAAGTGCGGGTCGTGAATATTTACATTCAAGCCTAAAAAATGCAGGTGGTCATGTTCCCGGGTGCTTATTTCCACGGCGGGAACAAAAGGGATATGGCGGGCTTCACATTCTTGTTTTGCTTCCAAAACGCCGTCCACGGTGTCGTGGTCGGCCAGGGCGTAAATACCTACGCCCGCTTTTTGGGCAGCAATCACTACTTCGCGCGGAGAGGACGTCCCGTCCGAATAAACAGAATGGGTGTGCAGGTCCGCCTTAGGCATTAAACGCGTTCCACCGCCGTCACGCCGGGCACTTCCGCTTTAATCTTGCGTTCCACTACGGCTTGCAGGGTCATTTGCGCGTGCGGGCAACCGCCGCAGCGGCCCCGTAAACCTACGGTGACAATGCCGGTTTTTTCGTCTACGCCAATCAGTTGGATGTCCCCACCGTCGGATTGCAAAATGGGGCGGATTTCTTCAATTACTTTTTCCACTTGTTCTTTCATCTTTAACTCCGTTATAAAAGGTATTCTTTATTATAGCTTTTTTGGCCCCGGTGCGCGGAAATGCGTAAAAAGTTGCAAATATTGCCGCTATATTTGCTATACTTTGAATGTAGCAGACTAATTTTTGCTTGTGATATGGAATGCTTTATTGAGGAGAAAATATGAAAAAAATCGTATCCATATTCGTATTATTTTTATTGGTAAGCGCACCCGCTTTTGCGCAAAAATACGCTAGTGTAAACGCCAAAAGAGCCAACATCCGCACTTGCGCAGGCACCAAATGTGCTATTAAATGGTATGCATGGAAGTATACCCCCGTCATTATGGTAAAAACCAACGAAACAAAAGACTGGGTGTTAGTAAAAGATTTTGAAGGCTTTAACGGGTGGATTTCAGCCGATTTACTCAGCCCTGCCGGTTCTATGGCGGCTAAAGTGGATTTGAACGTGCGCAAAGCCCCCGGTGCTAGCAGCGAAATTGTATGCACCGTTGAAAAAGGCTATCCGTTCAAATATATTTCCAAAAAAGGTGCTTGGATACAAGTACAGGATGACCCCGCCAAAAAAGCCGAAGGCGTTTGCAAAGGCTGGGTGTATGCCAAAAACCTGTGGGGCTTTTTTAAGCAATAATAAAAAACACCCCGGCGTGGGGCAACCGGCTTGATTTTTTAGGTTTGCCTGCGTAAACTATTAGTAAATATTTCTGGGCCGCTTACTGCTTGCAGAGGCGGCCTTAAAAAGGGTAAAATATTTGTATATGAAGAAATTATTGGTAGCTGCTGCGGCAGCCAGTGTGGTGGCGTGTGCTTTCTGTTTAGCCAGAACGGTACAAGAAGGCCGTTTTAATATTTCGGGAACGGTAGACGTGCCGGAAAGACTGGTTAAAATTGCACAGGCGGACAACAACTCCTGTTCTATTATTGTTAAGAACGAGGCGGATGTCCCCGTGGCCATTAAACGGGTAGTAAACCCTAAATTTCCGTTAGCTTTCCGCTTGGGGGAAGAAGATTTGTTAACCCCTAAATTGGACGGTGACTTAAAATTGGAAGTACAAATTAATAACCATGGCCAACTGGGCGTGCTGAAAGAAGGGGACATTTTTGGTGCCTCTGCCGCCTTGGTTAAGCCAAATGCCAAAAATGTGTTAGTCCAGGCCGATAAAATGACCGGGATGCCGCGTTTGGCGCGCGGTGCAACCCGCGGAAACTTCTTCCGCACGGCGGCCCGTTAAGTTTTAATAAATGTAAAAACCCCGCTTGTTGGCGGGGTTTTTCGTCTAACGGCAAGCGTATTTTTTGCTTGACGAAGTGCCCCAGAAATAGCACAATAAAATAAGAACTTTTTGATAAGGAGAACCTGCCCATGAAAAGATGTCTGTTGCTGTTGGCTGTTTTGGCTGCTGCGTCTGCCTTGCAAGCGCAGGACGGGCAAAAATATTCGCGCGAAGATGTATTAGCCGTATTTGCCCAATATAATCCGCAAGTATTGGAAAACGCCAAAGTAAATGAAGACTACAACCATATTTTGCAACAATGGGCGTCTGCTTATCAACAGGAAAAAAGCCCGCAGGCCGATTGGGAGTTAATGGCCGTTGCTAAAAATTTTGATAACTCCCTGCGATTGTTTGTGATTGCCCAAACGTACGAAGAAAGCCTGGCTTTGCAAAAGGCCGCCAATATGGAGTTGGCTTCTTTGGACGTATCCACCCGGCAAGCCCTGGTGGCCGTTTTTCAAGATATTTATAATGCTACTTTAGATATTAAGGCGCAAGAAATTGCCCAAACAAAAGCCCGCATTAAAACCCTTAAAAAAGACAAAACCTTGGCCGCCGCACAGCGCAAACTGCAACTGGCGCAGGAAAAAGCCCTTCTAAAATCCTTAAAAACAGAAGTAAAAACGCTTAAAAAAGACGCTTCCGCTAAAGTAAAATCCGCCAGTGATGTTTATTTTGCGGATATGAAAGAGCGCGCCCTTGCCAAACTTGAAACCGCCTATCAGGCGGCGTTAAAGCAAGCACAACAGGCTAAATCTTCTTCCAACCGGCAAGTAAAAAGCAAAAACAAAAAGCCCGTCGGTAAATAATTTTATGCCCAAAAACGCCTTCCTCCCGCTTTGGGAGGGGGCGTTTTGCCGTGTAAAACCATTTTAGTTGTATATTTTAGTATAAAGGAAATAAAAACAGTATGATTAGAACCGTTATTGATAAAATTTTTGGTACCAAAAGCGAAAGAGACTTAAAAAAAATCCAACATTATGTAGATGATGCCAACCGTTTTACGGCGGAGTTTGAATCTTTGACAGACGACGCCTTAAAAGCTAAGACGGACGAGTTTAAGGCCCGCCTGGCCAAAGGGGAAACGCTGGACGATATTTTGCCGGAAGCGTTTGCGGTGGTGCGCTTGGCGGCCAGCTGGCGGCACTCCGGGCGGGGCGCCGGAAGGGCGCGGGCGGTCAGCGCGGC
>CAKUDJ010000036.1 GCA_934644855.1 uncultured Elusimicrobiales bacterium | reverse complement strand
GTTTAATACTGGGGGAACAACCGAATACAAACGGCACCACCAATAAAGCAAATACCCATTTTTTCATTTTTTATCTCCTGTTAAACACCAAGCCGCGCACAAATGTGCGAACCCGCAATAGATTTTTCTTCATGCGAGCAATCCGTCTGCCCGGTAGCTACGTCCACCGTAAGCCACTTGGCGATATTTTTATGTTTGGCATAGACTTTACCGTCTTGCATATAAAAATCATAAAACTCACATTCCAACACGTTTACCCCGTTTTGTGTCACTTGCGGGCACGTCAGCGGCAGGCCAAAAGAAGTCCAATCGGCCGCATATTTTCCGCCGTGTTGTGCCGCATAACCGCGTTGGGCCTGTGCCATATTCCGGGCCGATTCCAACGCCTCTTTGGCGCGGGAAATTTCCCGGTGTTTGGCATATTGGGGCCACCCCAACGCCGCCACAAACCCAAAAAATAAAACTAAACCAAAGACAATCGTGTGTATAGAACCGCGTTGTCCTAACATGATATTCTCCTTTAATGTAATTTTTTATATTGTAGCAAAAACTGTAATTAATGATACGGCACAATATGCGGGTGGATTTTGCGCACCTTGGTAATATATAAAAATTTACCTTTGCGGTAGCCTTTGGTCAGCATGGGCGACAATATAATCAGCGTGACCGCCGTAATAATCAGCACCAGCCCGCACGCCACACTGCGCGTGAACGGCTCCTTAAACACGCTCACGCCGATAATCATGGCAGTCAGCGGCTCGCACGCGCCCAACACCGCCGACAACGTGGACCCGATATTTTTGATGGCATACACCAAAGACAGGTTGGAAATGACCGTAGGCACCAAAGCCAACATCAGCAAGTGGAAATGCGCGTTCCACCCTTGCACAGGTTGTATGCCGCCTTTACACAACGCCAGGATTGCAAAAATCAGCGAAGAAAACAAAAACACATAAAAGGTTAATTTCCACGCGCACATATTTTGCACGCGGGATTTATTCACCCCAATAATATATACACCATAGGATAACGCAGAGAGCGCCCCCAAAACAACCCCAGTAGCCTGTATGCCGCCCGCGGAGCCCGCGCCGGACAACAACGCCACCCCCACCAAAGACATCACAATAGCCACATACACAAATACGGAAAGTTTTTCCTTAAAAAACACCGCCATTAATACCGCCACAAACACCGGGTACAAAAAGATGATGGTGGTGGCAATACCGCTGGCCAAATAATCATAGGACCAAAACAAAAACAAGGCCGAACCCGTATAAAGCAGGCTCAAGTAGCCCAACGTCCAACATTCCTTGCCGGAAATGCGGAAAGTCTTGCGCGTGAGGGCCACCGCCACGCCCAACAACAGGGCCGACAGCGCAAAACGGTATAATAAGATAGATGGCAGCTGCATACCGCCGCGCATAAGCGGCAGGGTAAAAAGCGGAATAGTGCCGAACGTGGCCGAAGTAAGTATCCCGCATAAAAGTCCGTTCCAATAGCGCATATTTATATTTTAGCTAAATAAAAGCAGGCGCAAAAGGCCCGCCAATGCCCAAAAAAGGGGCCCCTTGCGGAGCCCCGTTCCCTATTCCAAAACAAGCCTAACGGCAACTGTTATTCTTCCCGCGCACGCACTTTTTTGGATTTGTAATGCGTATGCAGCAGTTGGTGCGCCACCGGGCCGCCCACTTTATCCAAAATGCGCCCGTACAAGGCTAGCACACCGCTGTTATCTTGGGATTTATAGGCCAGTTCCGTATCTTCCTGATACAGTCCGTCCGCACGCACTTTGCGCGGGGCCCAACCGTCAAACTGCGGTTGGCCCGCACCGGCCACACAACCGCCCTGGCAGGACATAACCTCTATAAAATCATAATGGTCTTTGCCCGCCTTAATATCTTCCAGCAGTTTACGCGCATTTTTGAGCCCGCTTACTACCGCGGTGCGGATTTTTACATCCCCGATAGTAATGATTTTTTCCTTAAACACTTTGGGCTCTCTTAAGCTGGCAAACTTTACGCTGCGCGCATTGGCCGGGTCCAGTTCGGCCGCGGCATAACGCAAGGCCGCCTCCATCACGCCGCCGGAGGCGCCGAAAATTACCCCGGCGCCCGTTTTGGTGCCAAACGGCATATCAAACCATTCGTTTTCCAAATGGGCAAAGTCTATGCCGGCCTCTTTAATCATACGCGCAAGCCCCACGGTAGTGACTACATAGTCCGTATCCGGGTTGCCTTCTACATAAAATTCCCCACGTTTGGCTTCCGATTTTTTGGCCGAACACGGCATAATGGCCACCACTACCAGGTCCTCCCGCTTGCCGCCGCGGTCCTCGTAATCCGCCTTGAGGATAGGGCCCATCATTTGCATGGGGGAACGGGCCGTGGATAAATTGGGGATAAACTCCGGCGCAAATTTTTCCACATAGTTTACCCACGCCGGGCAACAACTGGTAAACTGCGGCAGGTTGGTGCCTTTTCTAAAGCGTTCCAAAAATTCGCCGGCTTCTTCCACAATGGTCAAATCGGCCGCGAACGCCGTGTCGTACACATAGTCAAAGCCCAACATACGCAAGGCCGCGGCAATTTTGCCGTCCACATTTTGCCCTTGCGGCAGGCCGAACATTTCGCCCAACCCCACGCGCACGGCCGGGGCAATATGCACCGCCACTTTTTTGGCCGGGTTGTTAATGGCCTTAAAAACGTCTTCAATTTCCGAAGAATTCGGCATCAGCGCCCCGGTAGGGCACACCCGCGCGCATTGGCCGCAGGAAACACATTCGTGGCTTTGGCCCAATTCTTTATTAAACGCTGTGGCAATTTTGGAGCGGAACCCGCGGAACGCAAAATCAATCGCGCCGATACCTTGGACTTCGTTGCAGATACGCACGCAGTTGCCGCACAAAATACATTTGCTGTGGTCACGCACTAACGCCGGGGAAGTGGCGTCTTTGTGGCTATCCAACTTTTTAGATTTGAAGCGGATTTCCGTCACGTCCAAATCCTTGGCCAGTTTTTGCAATTTGCAATTATTGGATTTGCTGCAAAGGGTGCAATCGTGGTTGCCGGAGGACAGCAAAAGCTCCAAATTAATGCGGCGCAATTTGCGGATTTCGTCGCTGTTTACGCGCACTTTCATTCCGTCTTTCGGGGCCACCGTGCAAGAAGCCACAATGCCCATACCCTCTACTTCCACCAAACACAAGCGGCACGCGCCGTAAGCGGCCAGTTCCGGGTGGTAGCAGAAAGTGACGATATTAAAATGCGCTTTGCGGATAAGCTCCAACAAGTTTTTCTCCCCTTCAATGGGAACTCTTTTACCTTCAATGGTCACAAATTGTTCTTTTTCCATACATACGCTCCTGGGTTAGGCGGTGACAACCGCGCCAAATTTGCAAGTAGATTTACAGCCCCCGCACTTGATACATTTTTTGGGGTCAATTTGATGCGGCTTGCCAACGTTCCCGCTGATGGCGGAAACGGGGCACGCCCGTTTGCACATACCGCAGCCTTTGCATTTGGCGGCGTTGATTTCAAACCGGGCCAACGCCTTGCACACCCCGGCCGGGCAGCGTTTTTCAACCACGTGCGCCAAGTATTCGTCCCTAAAATGTTTGAGGGTGGAAAGCACCGGGTTGGGCGCCGTTTTGCCCAATGCGCATAACGAAGATTTTTGTACGGCTTTGGCTAAATCTTCCAAATTTTCCAAGGTTTTTAAGGTCGCCCGGCCCTCTACAATATCGTTGAGCATGGTAAGCATTTGTTCCGTACCTTCCCGGCACGGCACGCACTTACCGCAAGATTCCCGTTGTGTAAACTCCAAGAAAAAGCGGGCCACATTCACCATACAGGTTTTATCGTTCATGACCACTAACCCGCCGGAGCCCACCATGGCCCCCACGGATTTTAAGGAGTCAAAATCCAAGGGTAAATCCAAATGTTCCCGGGTTAAGCACCCGCCGGAAGGCCCGCCGATTTGCGCGGCCTTAAAGGCGTCTTTATTCACGGTACCGTCGTCATTCGTCGTGCCGCCGGCCACGTCGTCAATCACTTGGCGCAGGGTGGTGCCCATGGGCACTTCCACCAGCCCCGTATTGGCAATATGCCCCGTGACCGCAAAAGTCTTGGTACCGGGGCTGCCCAACGTGCCGATTTTGCGAAAGGCCTCCGCACCCATCTCCATCACTTTGGCTACGGTAGCCAATGTTTCCACATTGTTAATAACCGTCGGCTTGCCGAACAACCCGCTCTGGCTGGGGAAAGGCGGCTTGATTTTAGGCATACCGCGTTTGCCTTCCACGGATGCAATCAGCGCGGTTTCTTCCCCGCACACAAAGGCGCCGGCGCCTTCCATGACATGAATGACAAAATCTTTGCCGGAGCCGAATACATTTTTACCCAATAAACCTAATTTTTCCGCCTGTTCTATGGCTTTGCGTACCCGTTGGATAGCCAACGGATATTCCATACGCACATACACATAGCCTTCGTCGGCCCCGATGGCGCGCGCCGCAATCATCATGCCTTCCACTACGGCATGGGGGTTGCCTTCCATGACGCTGCGGTCCATAAACGCGCCGGGGTCACCCTCGTCGGCATTACAAATGACATACTTTTTGGGGCCCGGTTCCACGCGGGTTAAATCCCACTTTTTGCCGGTGGGGAATCCACCGCCGCCGCGCCCGCGCAAGCCGGAGGCAATCATTTCTTTGCATACTTCTTCATCCGTCATTTGGGTATAGGCGCGTTTGGCCTGGGCATAACCGCCGTGGGCGATATATTCGTTAATATCTTCCGGGTTGATACGCCCGCAATCATGCAGTAAAAGGCGTTCCTGCTTGGCGTAAAAAGGGATGTCTTCCACCGTTTTGGCCTTTTGGTTGTTGGCCGGATTGTGGTAAAGCAGGCGGTCTAGCACTTCCCCTTTTAAGAGGGTTTTTTCTACAATTTCCGGCACATCCTGCGGTTTTACTTTGGTATAAAAAATATTACCCACGCTGACCAGCGGCCCCATGGCACAAAAACCGCGGCAGCCGCTCATGCTTAAATAATTTTCGTGGCAATCTTTGGTAATTTGCAAACAAAAGCCAATGTGGCGTTTTTCCATTTCCTGTTGGAACGCCTCATACACTTTTAAGGAGCCCCCGGCAATACAGCCGGTCCCGCCGCAAATCACTACGCGGCCCGTAATTTTTTTATAGGCGTTTTGGTAATCTTTGGCAATTTGTTCTATGGATTTATTGGGCATGGGCGGCCTCCTGCTTTATAATGGCATCTATCAGTTCTACGGCTTTAGCGGGTGTAATTTGCCCGTGTACCACGTCATCAATTACCATCACCGGGGCCAGGCCGCACGCACCTAAACAGGAAACACATTCCAAGGTAAATAGTTGGTCGTCGGTCGTGTCTTGTCCGGGGCGGAGTTTCAGTTTGTCTTTTACGGTATTAATTACAAAGGAAGACCCTTTTACATGGCACGCGGTGCCGTTGCATACTTTGATGATATGCTTGCCTTTGGGCGTAATGGCAAAATGCGCAAAAAATGTAGCCACGCCGAAAACTTTAGCGGGAGAAATCTCCAACTCGTCCGCTATAAAACGCATAATATCTTCGGGCAGGTAGTTGTAAGCATCTTGTACTTTTTGCAAAATGGGGATGAGCTTGGACGCATCATACCCATGGTCTTTTAGAATCTTTGCGGCAGGTGAGAAACGGTCTGTCATACTTTAAGGCTCCTTAATAAGGTAATACATCAAGTACGAACGGATAAATACTTTTTTGCGCGGAGGGCGCAAAATTTTGCAGGCCCGGGCGGGCCTATAATTCTCATTATAGTTGGTTGTGCCGCAGCTGTCAACTGATACTAACGGTTCCAACCTCTTAATTTTTTCCAAGCGTAGTAATTGCGTATGGCATTGACAAAAGTAAGATAGCCGGAAGTGCCAAATAAGGAGCCATCCATTATGCGGGTAGAAATCATCCCGTCAAAGCCGAGAGAAAATAATTTTTGCCCGCGTTTTTCGGATTCCCCAAACGCAGACAACGCCAAAATGGGCATTTTATACCCTTGTTGGCGCAGTTCGGCCGCCAAATAAAAACCGCCGCCGTTGGGCATAACCAAATCCGTAATCAGCATATCCACCTGGCCGCCTTTATGCAAAAAAGCCAAAAAGTTCTCTCTATTTTCAAAAACACGCACGTGCAAATTTTTGCCCCATACGGCATTTTTCTGCCATTGAGAGATGGAATTGAGGGCCGATTGGGAATCGTTCAAAACGGCCACGTGCAAATTGGGCGGCAGTTGGGCCGCTATGTTCCGCGCCCGGCGGTGGTTGAGAAACGGGAACACCCAGGAATAGTTCCACACATGCGGGGAGGAGCCGTCCTTACCGTATAAATAAAATTCGTTCTTATTAAATTTACGGTCCTTGCGTTGCAGTGCCGCCGGCAGAGTAAGCCCTTTCGGCACCGCAAACGGGTCCAGTTCGCAACGTAATTGCGTTAATTGACGGCGCGCCACGCTTAACGGAGAATCCGAAAACACCATGGCGCTCCAAGCCAGTTTTTCTTCCAACTGGGACAAGCGGAAATTCAAATCCGCCAGTTCTATGGAGGAAATCCGGTCGTGTTGGTGTTCTTTATAAAAAAGGCGGGCTTCTATGTGTTTTTTAAGGGAGGCATACTCGCGCATATTGCGGTAATATTGCATACGCGCGGCGCGTATTTGCGCCGTAGTCATTGTGTATACGGCCAATTTTAACCGGTTGGGCGCGGTGGCGGACACCGTCTGTTTCAATTTTTCACGCCGGGCCTGCACCGCTTTTTGCTGGAGCATTTGGGTCATCGGTTTTTTGGGCGGAGTAGCCGCCGTTTTTTGCACGGCTTTTTTAACCGCCGGAATTATCCGCTTTAAGGGCCCTTGCGCCTGCGCGCAAACACACAGGAAGCACAAACAAAAAACCGCACTACCGATTGTTGACAAGTGTTTCATATTTCCACGCTCCTTTTGATACGGCCCGGAAAAACTCCGCCTGCGCAAAACTTACAGAACAATAGAAAGCAAAATGAAATAAGCCCCCATTAACCACAAACCCGTCGGCACCGCTACCCGGGCCCATTCC
>CAKUDJ010000035.1 GCA_934644855.1 uncultured Elusimicrobiales bacterium | reverse complement strand
CTGCTACACCTGCCGCCACTACTCCCGCGCCTATATCAGCCACTTGTTCCGCTCGGCGGAGCTGACAAGCCACCGCTTAATTTCCATACACAACATCCGCTTTTTAATCCGCTTAATGGAACGCGCCCGCGAGGCCATAAAAAACGGAACATTTTTGGAATTTAAGGACGAAGTCATTTCCAAATACAAATAAGGTTTTACCGTCATAAAACCGCAGGCGGAGCCTATCCGTCTGCGGTTTTTTTACGGGCCGTTGGGCGGCCCACATATATTTCCCCGCTATACCGGGGGTTGTTTGGTTGCGTGTATCAAAAAATACTAACAATGATGCGGATGATACCCCAGGGATTCCAAACCAAACTTACAAATATCTTTTTGCCTGGATAAATAACCATGAATCCAAGACCCGCCGGGGTATTTCTCTCCGGTTAAAACATAATTCGCCGCGCCGCTGGCAAAATTATTATCCGCGTGCGATACCATCTCAAGAGTAATCGTGCTATTAGCCGCAATGTTAATCGCAACACAAAGACGTTTTTTCGCATGGCAACGGGCGGTTCCCTGTTGCACATTAAAATCCGGCAGGCTAATATCCAAAGAATCAAATATGTTATTACCCGGTGTACCATTTGCCAACATATAAACGTCAATAGCTTTTTCCAAAGAACTCTGCAAGGTCATCATTTCCGATATACGGCTCTTTTCCACCGCTTTGGTATATTGCGGGAGTGCCACGCCGGCCAAAATGCCGATAATCAGCACGACAACTAATAATTCAATCAGCGTAAAACCGCCTGAACGGCCGATATTCACGTTTTTCATAGGGGGCCCCTTTTTAAGAATTTTTACCACAAGCCACTCTACCAAAAAAAAGACTTTTGTTCAACAATATAATGATTTTTCTTATTTTTTAAGTATCATTTTTAAGCATCTGCCTTACCGCACACCATTGTTTTTTCTTTTTTCTTAAAAAGAAAGGTGGGCTTGGGGCCCCCATAAAATAAATTTCCCTCCGCATAGCCGGGGAGTTCAAAAACATAAAAAATACCGGCCCCCAAGGGGGCCGGCTCTTATTAAAAATGCTTCCGCTTAACAGCGTTTCTTTTGTAAACCCGCTAAAATTAAAAACTCGTCACACGCGGTGCCTTCACAGGCCCAACACATACGGTAGGGGTCTGAAAACACTTTTAACTGGAGCGAGACATTGGGAAAATACTTTTTATTGCTAGCCTGCGCAATGCAATTTTTGGCATTAGCTGCTTCCGAGGTTATCTTATAATGCCACTTACCGTCGCCGGTGTCCCCACGCAGATTTTCCGCTGGAATTTTTACATCCAATTCGGTTAATCCCCCGTTTATATCGGTCAAGCCGCCGGCAGCAAAGGGCGAGCATTTCTTAAAAGTGGTTAAATACATCTGTTGCGCATCCGCGATGGATTTTAACATAACAATCGCTTCTGCCGTGCGGGATTTTTTAATAGAATTTTCATACTGCGGCAGCGCCACGGCGGCCAAAATGCCGATAATCAGCACCACTACCAATAATTCAATAAGCGTAAAACCTTTCTTCATAAATTTCTCCTTTTGGGGGCATTCCCTATTAAAAGTATAGCACAATTTTTCTGTAATTCTAGTGAAAAATTTCCGTCACGCGCCCAAAAATACCGTTGCAATACGCCAGCGTCATCCCGTAATTGCTGACGGGCACTCCGCTTTTTTGCAAATATTCCACCCGGCGCAAAATTTGGCGGCGCGTCACCATGCACCCTCCGCATTGGATAGCCAATTTGTAAGTATCCAATGCTTCGGGCAACGGGTCCAAATTCGCCAACACCGTAAAATCCAACTGTTTGCCCGTATATTTGCGCAGTAAAGCCGGTATTTTGGTGCGGCCTATATCGTCACACAAATTCACGCTGTGGGAGCAAGATTCCATAATCAGTATTTTATCCCCGTCTTGCAAATTATCAATGGTTTGGGTGCCCCTTAAAAACGCCTTAAAATCCCCTTTCAGGCGGGAAAACAAAATACTGAAACTGGTTAGCGGTATTTGGGGCGGCACCGCCGCGCTGACTTGCTTAAACGCCTGGGAATCCGTCACCACCAACTGCGGGGTGTGGTTTTTTAACCAGGCGGCCAGTTCCGTATCTTTTAAGCAAACAGCCACCGCGCCTATATCCAATAAATTGCGTATGGTTTGCACCTGCGGCAAAATCAGGCGGCCCTCCGGCGCGGAAGCATCTATGGGAATGACCAACACCACCTGCTCCCCGGGGCGTACTACGTCATCCAACAACACGCCGGGCGCATAAGCGCTGGCGGGCAAGTGTTTTTGTATGGCCGCAAGCAGCGGAGCCAACTGCGGCGCATGGCAGGAAAACTCCACCGTATCCGTTCCGGCTACCGGGGCCGGCGGGTATACATCACTTTTATTATGCACAAAGAAAAACGGAATTTGCCGCTCTTTACACGTTTGCATTAAAGCACGGTCACAAGCGTCCAACCCGCCCGCAAAAACCAAAATAGCCAGGTCCACCTGGTCCAATACCGCCTGGGTGCGGCTCACCCGCTGTACCCCCAGGGCCGACGTATCATCCAGCCCCGCGGTATCAATCAGCGTGACGGGCCCTATGCCCAAGATTTCAATAATTTTTTTAACCGGGTCCGTGGTGGTTCCGGGGTGCTGCGCCACAACGGAAACCTGCTGCCCCGTCAAGGCGTTAATCAGCGAGCTTTTACCCGCGTTCATTTTACCGAAAATGCCGATATGCGGCCTGTTTACTTGTACCATAGTAAAATTATATATAAAAAAAACCCGGGAGCAGGGCATTTCTTCCGGGCGGGCGGATTTTTTGTCCGCACCCCGCGCCGCCAAAAAGCGTTTTTCCGGGCGCTATTCCAAACGCACCCGTATTTTATCGGTCCCAATAAAGTATAATAGAATAGAAGCATACCTTACAAGTACAAGGAATTATATGACCAACGATTTTAACGCTTATTTGAAAGACCGCGCCAAACTGGTGGAAAAGAATTTGGCTAAATATGTGGGGAAAATCCAAAATTCACCCAAAATTTTAACAGATTCTATGGCCTATTCTTTGCAAGCGGGCGGCAAACGCGTGCGCCCGATTTTGCTGATGGCTACGGCGGAGGCTTTCGGCAAAAAAGCGGCGGATGTAATGCCTGCCGCCTGCGCGGTGGAAATGCTGCATACTTATTCCCTGATTCACGACGACTTACCTTGTATGGATAACGACTCCCTGCGCCGCGGCAAACCCACCAACCACAAAGTGTTTGGGGACGATTTAGCCCTGTTGGCCGGGGACGCTTTATTAACGTATGTGTTTGAAGTTTTCGCCCAGAACGGCAAAGTAAAAGCCGTCGGTGCGGAAAACACCTTAAACGCCCTTTTGCATTTTGCCAACTGCGCCGGAGCCTCCGGCATGGTGGGCGGCCAAACGGCGGACGTATACGCCGAAGGCATGGGCGCGGCGGATGCCGTCAGCACGCGTGCGGAAAAACTCAAAAAAGAATCCAAACCGCTGGCCGATAAATCCCTGCATTATTTTATGCTCCCCTCCACGGTAAAAGAAACCACGCCGGAAACCGTTTTGAACTACATTCACGCCAACAAAACGGGTGCGTTAATCCGCGGCAGCGTGGAAGCGGGCGCCTTGTTGGCCGGGGTAAAAGGTAAAGACTTAACCCTCATCAAAAAATATGCCAACTGCATTGGGCTGGTCTTCCAGATTGTAGATGATATTTTGGACGTGACGGCTACCGCCAAACAACTGGGCAAATCCAATAGCGATAAAGAAAACGGCAAATTAACTTTCGTCAGCCTGTATGGGCTGGAAGGCAGCCGCAAACACGCCCAACTGTTAATTGCCAATGCCCAAAAAGCGTTGGACGGCCTAAAAAATGTAAAAAAGAAAAACCTGTGGCCGCTTTACGCCATGGCGGATTTTTTCAAAACCCGCACTTATTAATTCAAGGGGTTGTTCATGAACGTCTTACCCAGTATCCAAAGCCCGAAGGACTTACGCCTGATTAAAAAGGAACTCTTGCCCACCCTGTGCCAGGAATTGCGCGACACGATTATATCCACCGTCAGCAAGAACGGCGGGCATTTAGGTTCCAGTTTGGGCGCGGTAGAAATTATCACCGCCCTGCATTATGTATTTAACACCCCGCAAGACAAAATTGTGTTTGATACCGGCCACCAAGCCTATGCGCACAAACTGCTTACGGGCCGCCAAGCCGCGTTTGAACACATCCGCCAAAAGGGCGGGATTAGCGGATTCCCCAAACGCCACGAAAGCGAATACGATTCCTTTGGGGTGGGGCACGCTTCCACCGCGCTTTCCGCCGCGTTGGGTATGGCAATTGCGCGGGACCAAAAAAAGGAAAATTCCAAAGTTATTGCCGTAGTGGGGGACGGTTGCTTAACGGGCGGCATGGCTTATGAGGCCCTGCAAAACGCCGGCCTGTTGGCTACGGATATGCTGGTTATTTTGAACGATAACCAGATGTTCATTTCCCAACGTGTAGGCGCTTTGGGCAAATTTTTAACCAAACTGCTTACCAAACAATACGTCCAACTGGCCGAGGAAAAAGCCACCAACTTCTTAAAACGCTTTGACGACCTGGGCAACAACGCCGCCAAACTGGCCAAAAAAGCACGCGCCATTTTATTCCCCGGCACTATTTTTGAAGAAATGGGCTTCCGCTATTTCGGACCGGTAAACGGGAACAATATTGAAGAACTGATAGAAGTATTGGAAAGCGTAAAAGACGTCAAAGGCCCGGTGATGCTGCACGTTGTCACCAAAAAAGGCAAAGGCTACAAACCGGCCGAGGAAAAACCCACCAAATTCCATGGGGTTGGCATTTTTGACGTGGAAACCGGCGACACGATTGGCAAAGCCAACGGCATTACTTTTACGCAAGCTTTTTCCCGGGCACTTGTAAAACTGGGGGAAAAGAACCCGGCCGTCAACGCCATTACGGCCGCCATGCCGGAAGGCACGGGGCTGGATGCTTTTAGGGATAAATTTCCCACCCGCTATTTTGACGTAGGGATTGCCGAAGAACACGGCGCCACTTTTGCCGCGGGGTTAGCCGCTTGCGGGTTAAAGCCGGTGTTTGCGCTGTATTCCTCGTTTGCACAACGCTGCTACGACCAAATTTTGCACGATATAGCGTTGCAGAAATTGCCCGTCGTTTTTGCATTGGACCGCGCAGGCGTTGTGGGCGAAGACGGCCCCACCCACCACGGGGTTTTTGATTTAAGCTTTTTACGCAGCGTGCCGGACCTGGTTTTAGCCGCTCCGGCGGACGAAAACGAACTGCAACATATGCTTAAAACCGGTGTGGAGTGCGGCCTTCCGTTCGTTTTGCGCTATCCGCGCGGGGCCGGGTTTGGAATAGAAATGGACGCCAAAATGAAAACCTTGGACATCGGCAAAGGCGTATGGCTCAAAAAAGGGACCGATTTAACTATTGCCGCCATTGGCAACCGGGTTCACCCGGCGTTGCAAGCGGCAAACGCGCTTGAAAAACAGGGTATTTCCTGCGGGGTAATTAATATGCGCTTTGTAAAACCCCTGGATACCCAAATTTTGGACGAAGCCCTCCAAATCTCCCCCCGGATAGTGACGGTGGAAGACAACGCCCTCATTGGCGGGTTTGGGGCGGCGGTGGCCGAATACCTGGCGGATAAAGATGCCCGCTTCCACTTACTGCGTTTAGGCATACCGGACCGGTTTGTGGAACACGCCAAGTCTGCCCAGTTATACGAACAACTGGGCTTGGGCGCGCAACAGATTGAGCAACGCATATTAAATTGGAAAAACAAGTGAGGTGCTCCCATGAGCGTACAGGATATTGAACACGAACATTCTTACATTAAAGCGTACGAAGACATACAACTCTTAAAACAGGATGTTATGCGCCCCGTGCGTATGGAACTGGAAGTCATGAAGCCGGAGCTTTACCTCCAACACCACCATATAGAAGAAACGATTGTTTGCTTTGGCAGCGCCCGCGTGCGGGAAGAAAAAGAAGCCAAGGGCAAAGTAAAAGCCGCCCAAGAAGCCTTGGCCAAAAATCCGGCAGATAAAAATTTACAGCACCGCTTGTACGAAGCCGAAGGCTTGTTAAAATTGGCCCCGTATTATGAAGCGGCCCGCAAATTTGCCAACCTGGTTATTGAACACGCCGGAAACCGCTTTGCCGTCGTCACCGGGGGCGGGCCGGGGCTGATGGAAGCGGCCAACCGCGGCGCGTTTGAAAAGAACGGCAAAAGCATCGGTTTCAACATCACCTTGCCGCACGAACAACACCCCAACCAATACATCACCAAGGATTTGGCCTTCTTGTTCCATTACTTTGCCATCCGCAAATTACACCTGGTTATGCGCTCTAAAGCGATTGTGGTTTTCCCGGGCGGGTTCGGTACGTTTGATGAACTGTTTGAAATTTTAACCCTGGTAAAAACGGGCAAAAAACAGGATATACCGATAGTCTTGGTAGGCAAAGAATTTTGGAATACGGTAGTCAACATCCCGGGCTTAGCCTCTTACGGGGTCATTTCACCGGAAGAAGCGCAATCCTGCGATATTGTAGACACGCCGGAAGAAGCCTGGGATATTATTGCTAAATTCTATAAATTAAAATAAACAATTCTTACCGGAATAAAAACTCCTTGTGCCTTAAATGGCCTGCCGCGTCAGGTCCATTTAAGTTTAACACAAGGAGTTTTTATTTTTCAGCCGCTTAACCTCGCCCGCAAGACAGGCGCAAGCCCGGCGGACGGGCACAAAAATCCCCGCCGGTTTGCTGCCCGGCGGGGATTATACATCTGCAACTAAATTATTTTCTTTTTGCAGCTTTTTTTACTGCTTTTTTAGGGGTTGCCTTTTTAACAACCGCCTTTTTAACAACGGCTTTTTTAACCGTTGCTTTTTTTACCGCTTTTTTGGCCACGGCTTTTTTAGTGGGTTTTACTGTTTTTTTAACCACTTTTTTAGCGGCCGCTTTTTTGACGGCTGCTTTTTTGGCTACTGTTTTTTTAGCAACCACTTTTTTTACCGTTTTTTTAACGGCTACTTTTTTTACAGGCTTCTTAACGGCTGCCTTTTTTACCGGCTTTTTAGCGGCAACTTTTTTTACGGTTTTTTTATTGCCCATGCTTTTCTCCTAAGACAATTAGTTTTAACCTCATAAAAAATAATACCACAATTACTA
>CAKUDJ010000034.1 GCA_934644855.1 uncultured Elusimicrobiales bacterium | reverse complement strand
ACGAAGCGGAAGAAACCCACACGGTTAGTTGGGGGCTGGAAAAACTCTGCGCGCCCAAACGCCTGCGCGTGTATGTCGGCCCGGCCGGCGGGTGGACGGATGAAGAAATTGTCATTGCCGCCCAATACGGCATATTGCCCATTACCTTAGGGGTAAATATTTTACGCGCGGAAACGGCCTGTATTGCGGCGGCCGCCAAAATTTTATAATTATGAAATTTTTTATCAAAACATTCGGTTGCCGGGTCAACCAGGTGGAAAGCCAAGCCATTTTGGAAGATTTTTTACGCCACGGGCACACCCCGGCGGATTCTTTTGAAACGGCCGAAGTGTGCGTCTTAAATACTTGCACCGTCACGCACCAGGCGGATAAAGATGTAGAAAAACAAATCCGCCAGATTTTGCACCGCAACCCCCAAGCGCGGTTGGTGCTTACCGGGTGCTATGCGGCCGCGCACCAAGCGCATATTAAAACCTTGTTCCCGCAAGCGGAAATTGTGGGGAAATACAACCTCGGCCGCGCGCTGTTTAATGAAGAAGACCTCTGCTGGACTGTTTCCGGCCACGAGGGCCACAGCCGCGCTTTTATAAAAATTCAAGACGGGTGCGATTGTTTTTGCTCCTACTGCATTGTGCCGTTTGCCCGGCCGGATAAACGCTCCAAGCCGGCGCCGGATGTGCTGAAAGAAATTACCTCCCTGGTGGAAAAAGGCTTTGCGGAAGTGGTTTTAACGGGTATCAACATTGGCAATTATGCCTGCCCGCAAACCGGGGCGGATTTGGCGTTGTTGTGCCGCCAAATTGCCGCGTTGCCCGGGCATTTTAGGGTGCGGTTTTCTTCCATAGAATTACAAACGGTGACAGACGGCGTGGTGGATTTAATGGCCGCCCGGCCGGACCGTTTTTGCAATTACTTCCACCTGCCTTTGCAAGCCGGGTGTGACAGCGTTTTGAAAGCCATGAACCGCCATTATGACACCGCCGCCTACCGCGCCCGTGTGGAAGATTTACGCGCCCGCGTGCCGGGTATTTCCGTATTTGCGGATGTAATAGCCGGGTTCCCTACGGAAACGGAAGCAGATTTTGAAACCACCTATCAGTTTATAAAAAGCGTCGGGTTGTGCGGGCTCCATGTATTTAGTTATTCCCCGCGCCCCGGTACCAAAGCCGCCGCGTGGCCGCAACTGGCGCACGAAGAAATCAAACGCCGTTCGGACGCGTTGCGCGCGCTGGATAAAGAACTCCGCACCCGGTTTGCCGCCTCGTTAGCGGGCACGGAACAAGAGCTGTTTATGGAAGAACGCAAAAACGGACTCCCCGGCGGGGTGACGGCAAACTTCCAATATACGGTGTTGGAAAACGCCCCGGACCACCTAAAAGGATTGGTGCGGGCTAAAATTATCCGGGCGGACGGCCCCGTCTGTTATGGGGTGACGGCCGCATAAAAGGCGGGTTAAATGCTACAATAGTAGTGTTGCCCGGGCCTAAGGCAGCTATACCGTCCGCCTGTGCGGAAGTTGTTGTTTTTTGGTATAATATAAAAAATAATTTGTTTTTAACAAGTTAGATTCTTTTTAGGCAAGAGTTAAACAAAATGGTAGCCAAAAAAAATCTGTGTATTCTCATCCTGGCGGCCGGTAAAGGTACCCGGATGAAATCCCCCTTACCCAAACCCTTACACCCGGTTTGCGGTCTTCCCATTATTGCGCATATCTTAAAAGCGGCCCAGGCGTTAAACCCGGCCGCTATTGGGCTTGTAGTAGGGCATGAAGCCGCTACTATGGAAGAAACCGTCAAAGCCGGGCTCCCCGCGTGGGGCGTCACGGCTCCGCTGGTATTTGTGGAGCAAACGGAGCTGACCGGCTCCGGCTCGGCCGTTAAAGCGGCGTTGCCCCTCTTAAACCGTTTTGAAGACGTTATGGTGCTTAACGGCGATACCCCGCTCTTAAAAACCGCTACCTTGGAACAGATGTATTCCTCGTTTGAAGAAAACGCCGCCGGGGCCATGGTATTGGGCGTAAACGTGCCGGACCCGGCCGGATACGGCCGTATCGTGCGGGCGGCGGACGGCTCTTTTGCCCGCATTGTGGAACACGCGGACGCGGACGAAACAACTCTTTTAATTCATGAAATCAACAGCGGTATGTATTTATTCAAATCCCCGCTGTTAGCACAGGCGTTGGCGGAATTAAAACCCCAAGGCCCCAAGCACGAATTTTATTTAACCGATACGTTGTCTTCCATTAAAGCCATGCAGCACCCGGTGCTGGTATTCGGCAGTGAAGACTACCAACAGGCGTTAGGCGTAAACAGCAAGGCGCAGCTTTCCCAGGCGGAGCTGATTATGCGCCGCCGCGTGACGGACAGACTGTTGGACGAAGGCGTGACCATTCCCAACCCGGATGCCGTATTTATTGATACGGAGGTACAAATCGGGGCGGATTCTTTTATTTGCCCGGGGTGCTATATCTGCGGTAAAACGGTAATCGGTAAAAACTGTATGTTGGAAGGCAACGTATATATTAAAGATTCCGTCATTGCCGATAACGTGACCCTGAAAATGGGAACGTATGTGGAAGAATCCCAGGTGGACGAAAACTGCCAACTGGGGCCGTATGCGCACCTGCGCCCTAAATCCGTATTAAAAAAAGGGGCCAAGGTGGGCAATTTCTCGGAAATTAAAAAATCCGTTATCGGGGAAGGCTCCAAAGTAAACCACTTGAGCTATATTGGCGATACGGACATGGGTGCCGGCGTAAATGTGGGTGCCGGAACCATTACTTGCAATTATGACGGTAAAAATAAACATCAAACCGTTATAGGGGACCATGCTTTTATCGGTTCCAACGTGAATTTTGTAGCACCGGTGACGGTGGAAAAATATGCAAAAATCGGCGCGGGTTCAACCATTACCAAATTGGTGCCGGAGCAATCACTTGCGATTGCGCGCTCGCGTCAGGTTGTTTTGGAGAAAAAAGGTATACAACATGACTAAAAGCGTAAATGGAGACTTGCGCATTTTTACCGGCAATGCCAACCCGGCATTGGCCCAAAAAATTTGTGAACACCTGAATATAGACCTGGGCAAATTGCGTGTGGAAAAATTTGCCGATGGCGAAATTGATGTGCAAATTTTGGAAAGCGTCCGCGCGCACGATTGCTATATTATTCAGCCTACCTGCCCGCCCGTGAACGAAAACTTAATGGAACTGCTCATTATGATTGACGCTTTCAAACGCGCCAGCGCGGGTAAAATTACGGCCGTTATGCCGTACTTCGGTTATGCCCGGGCGGACCGCAAGGCTTCCCCGCGCGTGCCGATAACCGCCAAATTAACTTCCAACTTAATTACCAAAGCCGGGGCGGACCGCATTATGACGGTAGATTTGCACGCAGGCCAAATCCAGGGGTTTTTTGATATTCCCGTGGACCACTTGCGCGCCCGTAAAGTGTTTTTGGATTATTTTAAGGATATTGACCATTCCGATTTTGTAGTTGTTTCGCCCGACGTTGGGGGCGTGGAACGCGCCCGCAAATTTGCGGCGCGGTTGGATGCGGGGCTTGTAATTATTGATAAACGCCGCCCCAAAGCCAACGAAGCGGTAGTCTATAACGTCATTGGGGACGTAGCAGGCAAAACCGCCATTATTTTTGATGACATCGTGGACACGGCCGGTACGCTTACCACCGTGGCGCAAAAAATCAAAGAACGGGGCGCGCGCGAAATTTACGCGGTCTGCACCCACGGGCTTTTGTCCCGCAATGCGTTGGACAAAATCAATAAGTCCGATATTAAAAAGCTGATTATTTCGGACTCCCTGCCCATACGGGACTTGGGGCCCAAAGTAGATGTGCTGTCGGTTTCGTACCTGTTAGCGGATGCTATCAATCGCAACCACGACGGCCGCTCTATCAGCGATATGTTTAACTAAATTTCATTTAGTGGAAAAATAGGAGAAATAAAATCATGCAAGAAATGAATATTACCGCCACTTTAAGAGAAGGGCTCGGCGTAAAAGGCGCCCTCTCCAAAATCCGCGCGGAAAAAAACGTACCCGGTGTAATTTATGGCAGCCATAAAGAACCCATTACCATTACCGTCAGCTTGAAAGACGTAGAAAAAATCGTCAAAGCCGGTAAAAATACCATTGTGGAAATTGCCTTGCCTAACGGCAAAGAACAAGCCTTGGTAAAAGAAATCCAATACCACGTGGTAAAAGACACCCCCATTCACATTGACTTCCAACGTGTAGCCTTGACCGATAAGATGGACGTAGTCGTTCCTGTTAAATTGGTGGGCGAATCTGCCGACGTTAAGAACTACGGCGCTTTGGTGGAACACATCTTGCGCGAAATTGAAGTAAAAGCCTTGGTGCGCGCCATTCCGCACGAAATTGAAGTGGATATGACCCCCATGACCATCAACAAAGGTATTGTGGCCGGCGATATTAAACTGCCCGAAGGCGTTGAACTGGTGACGGATGCCCAAGCCCCGGTGGTCCACTTGATGATTCCGAAAGAGGAAGAAGAAGCCCCTGCTGCCCCGGCCGCTGCTGATGCCGCCGCCCAGCCGGAAAGCTCCTCTACCAAAGGTAAAAAAGACGAAGACGGCAACCTGACCAAAAACGCCGCTCCGGCCAAGGACGCTAAAAAATAATGGCGGAGCTTTCCCTGGTAGTCGGTTTAGGTAATCCGGGCGCGCAATATGCGCGTACCCGCCATAACGCAGGCTTTAGAGTGGCGGACGAAATCGTCCGCCGCCAAAGTGCGGATTACCAAGCCTGGCAAAACCTGGGGGAATACGCCAAAATCTGTTTGGCCGGCAAAGATGTGCTGGTGGCCAAACCATTTACCTATATGAACGAATCGGGCCGGCTGGTTTCCAGCCTGGCCCGGTTCTTCAAGATTCCGGCACAAAACATACTGGTTTGCTTTGATGACGTTTCTTTGGGGGTGGGCCATATCCGCCTGCGCCCTTCCGGCTCTGCCGGCGGGCAAAAAGGGATGAAAAGCGTAATAGAGCAACTGGGCACGCAAAATATTGCGCGCTTGCGGGTGGGCATTGGGCCCAAGCCGACTCCGTTTGATTTGGCCGATTTTGTGCTTTCTAACTTTTCCAAGGCGGACGAAACTTTATTAGCCCCGGCTTTGGAAAACGCCGCCAACGCGGTGGAAAGCTGGCTGAAAGACGGGTTGGAAAAAACCATGACCCGCTTTAACGGCTGATTTACTTGCCCACGCACTTTGTATCAAGCGCGGGCGAAAGCCCGTTTTTTTATGTTTTTTAAGTAAAAATTAATACCGTTTCATAAAAAAAGGTTAAAATACCTTAAAAAACCAATACAACGCTGTAAAATACTATAATATAACTGTATGACGATTACCGAATTCAAAACCGCTTGTTCCGCTATTGAACAAGAATATCAAGCCAAAATTGCCGCCGCGGCCGATTTAGCCGCTGTGGAAGAACTGCGCGTGGCCGCTTTGGGCCGCAAAGGCGCGCTGACGGACCTGTTAAAAGGTTTGAAAGATTTTTCTATGGAAGATAAAAAAGTAGCCGGCCCATTGGGCAACGCCTTGAAAGGGGCGCTTTCGGCCGCGTTGGAAGAAAAAACCGCTTTTTTTGCCGCCAAGCAAATTAATGATGAACTGAATAAAACCTGCTTGGATTTAACTTTACCCGCTTTCCCGGCCCCGCAAGGCCACCGGCATCCGCTTTCCGTGGCGATGGACCGTATGACCACCATTTTGGCCCATTTGGGTTTTGAATGGGCGGAAGGCCCGTGGGTGGAAGATGAAAAACATAACTTTGATATGCTCAACATCCCCAAACACCACCCGGCGCGGGATGCGCAAGACACCTTTTTTGCCGATACCGGCTCCCCGATTTCCATGGTCCTGCGTACGCATACGTCCAACGTGCAAAGCCGGTTTATGGAAAAACACCGCCCGCCGCTGCGCATTATGGCGCCGGGGCGCGTGTTCCGCAACGATAGTTTAGACGCCACCCACAGCCCGGTATTCCACCAAATTGAGGGGTTGTATGTGGATAAAAACGTCAGCATGGCGGATTTGAAACAAGATTTGACCGCCTTTATGAAAGGCTTGTTCGGCAACAAGGCGGAAATCCGCTTCCGCCCGTCTTTCTTCCCGTTTACGGAACCGAGCGCGGAAGTAGACGTAAAATGCGTGTTCTGCCAGGGCAAAGGGTGCCCGGTATGTAAGGGGAGCGGTTGGATTGAAATGCTCGGCTCCGGCGTGGTTCACCCCAATGTGCTTAAAAATTGCGGCATTGACCCGAACGAATACAGCGGCTATGCCTTTGGTATGGGGGTGGAACGCCTGGCCATGATGATGATGAACATTAACGACATCCGCACCTTTTACGAAAACGACGTGCGCGTACTTTCCCAATTTTAAGGATATAAAACAATGAAAATAGTTTATTCTTGGTTAAAAGATTTTATTGATTTGGATTTAACCCCCGAAGAAATGGTCCAACAGTTTGTGCATTTGGGCATAGAAGTTGCCGGCGTGCAAACCACCGGGGCCGATTTTGAGGGCGTGACGGTGGCCCAAATTACCCATATAGAAGCCCACCCCAATTCCGACCACCTGCACTTGGTGGATTTGGATTTGGGCGGCGGCAAAACCCAGCGCGTGGTATGCGGGGCCCCCAATATTGCCGTGGGGCAAAAAATTCCGTTGGCGCGTGTGGGCTCCCGCTTGGGCACTATGGTTATGAAACCGGCCGTTATCCGCGGCGTGGCCTCGGAAGGGATGATTTGCTCGTCGGACGAATTGGGCCTTACGCACACGCGGGCACACGGCATTTTGGTACTGGACGAAAACCTCCCCCTGGGGACGGACGTTTCCACCCTGTATGGCAAAAAAGACACCGTTTTTGATTTGGAAATTACTTCCAACCGCCCGGACTTGCTCTCCCATTTGGGGGTTGCGCGGGAATTGGGGGTACTGCTCAATAAGCCGGTTAAATTGCCGCAAATTCCGGCGTTTCAAACGCAGGGCGAAGCCTTGCACGTTGAAATCCAAGCGCCGCAGGCGTGCCCGCGCTATATCGGGCGCGTCATCCGCGGGGTTAAAAATACAGAATCCCCGGAGTTTATGAAAGAACGCCTGGCGGCTATGGGCCTCAACCCCAAAAACGCGTTGGTGGATATTACCAATTATGTCATGTTTGAACTCGGCCACCCGCTCCATGCGTTTGACCGTACGGAAGTGGACGGCGATAAAGTAATTATCCGCTTTGCCCGCCCCGGTGAAAAATTTACGGTTTTGGACGGCCGCGAACTGGAACTGGCGGAAAACTCCCTGGTGATTGCGGATAATCAAAAAGCCACCGCCTTGGCCGGCATTATGG
>CAKUDJ010000033.1 GCA_934644855.1 uncultured Elusimicrobiales bacterium | reverse complement strand
TTGCTACCCTGCGGCGCACTTTTAATTATTGGAAAGGTAGCAACTGGCAGTTTTACTACCAGCAGTTAATGGGGCAAGAAGGCTCGCCCTTCCCCAACAAATACGGCCCCGCCCCCAAAGAAAACCAGTTATAGGGTTTCCCAAATACAAATCAATTTGCTATAATTAAACTGTACTTTAGTAAGTATAAATTAAAAATAGGAGAAGGCCCTTACTCCGGCTCGGTACTCCTTCGGATAAAGAGTGCTTGGTTGTGCAGCAAACGGCCTAAGTGTAAAAAACAATGGTACTTTCCATGCAAGACAGAAAAGACATCATCAGCAAATTCCAATCTAGCGCCAACGATACCGGCTCTGCCGCCGTACAAATCGCGCTTATTACGGAACGCATCCAATATATTTCTAACCACTTGAAAGCCAACCCGAAAGACTTTGCGGGCGAAAGAGGCTTAAACAAATTGGTGGGCCAACGCAAACGCTTGCTCGCTTATTTGAAAAAATCTGACTTTGAAAAATATACTCAAGTGACCAAAGAACTTAAATTGAGGAAATAATCTCTCATGCAAAATTTCAACCATAAGTTTGATATTCAAACCGTGGATGTGGAAATTGGCGGCCAAAAAATTACCCTGCAAACGGGTTTGGTAGCCAAACAGTCCGACGGTGCCGTCGTGGCCACCTTGGGTGAAACCATGGTGCTTGCTACTGCGGTTTGCACCAAGGAGCAAAAGCCCGGTATTTCCGACTTTATGCCCCTGACGGTAAACTATAAGGAAAGAACCTACGCGGCCGGTAAAATCCCGGGCGGTTTCTTTAAGCGCGAAGGCCGCGCCAGCAAGAAAGAAACCCTTTCTTCCCGCATTATTGACCGCACCTTGCGCCCGATTTTCCCGGAAGGTTTCGCTTGCGAAACCAACGTGACGGCCATGGTTATTTCCAGCGACGATAAACACGATGCGGATGTTTTGTCCGTACTCGCGTCTTCCGCCGCTTTGGTTATTTCCTCCATTCCGTTTAACGAGCCGGTTGCCGCCGTGCGCGTAGGCCGCATTAACGGTCAGTTTGTCATCAACCCCACCAAAGAACAAGAAGAATCTTGCGATATGGACCTGGTTATTGCCGGTTCCGCCCAAGGTTTGCTGATGGTGGAAGGCGGCGCGAAAGAAGTGGAAGAAAGCGCCATCATCCAGGCTATGCAAGCCGCTAAGCCGGAAATTGACAAAATGTGCGCCGTGCAGTTAAAACTGCGCGAATTGGCCGGTAAACCCAAATTTGAATACGTCGTTGAAAAGCTCCCGCAAGAAGTGGTGGAACTGGCCAACGGCAAATTCCGCGAAACGGCCAAACAAATCCTGCACGCGTTTTCCGATAAGCAAACGCGCGATACGCAGGTGGCCCAATTAAAAGCGTCCTTTACCGAAGAATTAACCCCCACTTACGGCGATAATGCCGCCATGTATGCGGGTATTGCGCTGGAAAACATTATGTATGAAGAATCCCGCGCGATGGTCTTGCACGAAGGCGTGCGTGTGGACGGCCGCAAGCCGGACGAAATCCGCCCGTTAAGCTCCATGGTGGGCTTCTTGCCGCGTGCGCACGGTTCCGCGTTGTTTACCCGCGGGCAAACGCAATCTTTGGCGTCTGCCACGTTGGGCACGCCGGACGACCAACAAATGGTGGAAGGGTTGGACGATACCACCTACGAACGCTTTATGCTGCATTACAACTTCCCGGGTTTTGCTACGGGTGAATGTAAGCCGGACCGCTCCCCGGGCCGCCGCGAAATCGGCCACGGTGAATTAGCCCGCCGCGCTTTACTGCCCTTACTGCCCAGCGAAGAAGACTTCCCGTACACGATTCGCGTAGTGTCCGACATTACCGAATCCAACGGTTCTTCTTCCATGGCCAGCGTTTGCGGCGGTTCCTTGGCGTTGTTTGATGCCGGCGTACCGATGAAATCGGCCTGCTCCGGTATTGCCATGGGTGCTATTTCGGAAGGGGATAAATTTGTAGTGCTTTCCGATATTATGGGCTTGGAAGACCACCTGGGCGATATGGACTTCAAGCTGACGGGTTCCCGCAAGGGTATTACCGCGTTCCAAATGGACGTTAAACTGAAAACCGGTATTCCGTTGGATGTTTTGGGCCAAGCGATTGCCCAAGCCACCCGCGGCCGTATGTTCATTATGGACCACATGGAAAAAACCATCGCGGCCCCCAGAGAAAACATCTCCCGCTTTGCGCCTATTATCTTCAAAATGCATATTCCTGTGGATAAAATTGGCGCGCTCATTGGCCCCGGCGGCAAAAACATTAAACGCATTACGGATGCCACCCAAGCCAAAATTGATATTGCCGAGGACGGTACCGTCACCATTGCCGCCGCTAACAGCGACCGCTTAGACCAAGCGAAAGCGGAAGTGGATGCCATTACGGCGGAGCCGGAACTCAACAAAATCTATAAGGGTAAAGTAGTTTCCATTCAGCCTTTCGGCGCGTTTGTGGAAATTTTGCCCGGCAAGGACGGATTGTTGCACATTTCCGAAATTGACAAAAAACGCATTAACAAAGTAGAAGATGTCCTCCACTTGGGCGACATTGTAGAAGTAAAATGCGTGGAAATTGACAATAACGGCAAAGTGCGCTTATCCCGCAAAGTCTTGCTGAAATAGTTTCACGTTGCAAAAATAAAAAGGGCCCCGCTTTTTAGGCGGGGCCTTTTTGTATATTGTATTGTGGACACCCGGGTCCGTCAGCCGCTTTTGCTATAATATAACTATGAGGATTTTATCCCTTTTAATGTCCGTTCTTCTCTTGGGCGGGTGTACTTATCACGGTAAATTCAGCCGCGGCCTCTACCGCCACCCGGATTTGTCCCCCAAAATCAATGCAAGCGTTATGGTGGTGCAAGATAAATATGTGCCGGATTTTTTCCGGGTGGAAGGGGATGAATTTCTTGCTTTCCGCCGGTTTGTTATCCGCACGGATGACGCCCTGTCCGTGGCGGCGGCTGATGCGCTTTCCACCTTGTTTGAACGGGTGGAAGCCAACGGATATGCGCACCGCAAAGAATATGATTATACGGCCGAGGTGGAATTTTTCCCGCACTACGAAGAAGAACACCGTTTTTATATGTTCCATGAGGGCAACGGATATTATAATCCGCGCCGTTTGCGTGTCAAACGCCTGCCGTATGCAAACGCCGTTTTGCGCCTGACGTTGCGTAATCCGCATACCGGGGCCCCGGTGGCGGTCTATCAGGAAGAATATAAAGAAAAAATCCGCTTTGCCGCCTCTACGTATGTGGCGGATGCTTTAGCCGCTTATACGCTGGGGTTGTTCAGCCCGCTGCAAATTCAAGCTATCGGGAGTGATTTAACCCACAATTACGAGCAAATTTTAACCAAACTGCTTAACCGGGTGGTTAAGCAAATGCAAGATGACCGTGTGATATTTGCCAGCCCCGCCGCGCAAGCTGATTTAACCCGTATGGATGCGGAGTATACCGCTTACTTAAAAGCGGTGGCTACCGTCTTAAACTCCAGGGACCAAAGCAGCGGTTCGGCCTTTTTTATCAGCGCGGACGGCTATTTGCTGACCAATGCCCATGTGGTAGAAAAAGCCCGGGACGTGCAAGTGGTGTTATATGGGGATAAGGACTATTCGCCGGACGGACCCGGCTATCCCAAGCGCTATGCCCGCGTGGTGGCGCGCAATCAAGCGCGCGATTTGGCCCTCTTAAAACTGGAGGGGGAAAACTTCCCGTGGCTTATGTTAGAGCCGGACCGCACCCAGTATTATACCGGGGCCGCGGTAGCCGCTTTAGGCGAGCCGAAAGGATACCGTTGGAGCGTGAACGAGGGCATTATCAGCGCGTTGCGTACGGACGGACACGGGCGCGATATGATACAAACGGATGCGGCGGTGAACAGCGGCAACAGCGGCGGGCCGTTGATTTTGAAAGATTCGGGCCGCGTGGCGGGGATGAATACTTGGGTGGTGCGTAAAGATATAGCGGAAAACTTGAATTTTGCCATATCCGCGTATGAAATTATGCGCACGTTCGGCTTGCGGCAACCCATTACTCCGGCGCAAATAAAGCGCTTGGAAGCCGCCCTGCCGCAAGAGCCGTAGCGGCTTTTCCCAATAGCGCAGGCAACAAGCGTGCCATAGGGCCGCAAAATTATGTAAAATATACATAAGCAATTTATATTTATTACCGAGGTTATTTTCTTTATGAAAAAAACAGCAGCCAAAAAGAAAGCTCCTGCCGCCGTTAAAAAAACGGCCGCTAAAGAATCCCCGATTTTGACGGACGTAAAGCAACTTTACGGATTCATGCAGGACAATTCTTTAGATACCATTGAGTATAACCAGAACGGCCTGTATCTGCGCCTGGTAAAAGCCAAACCGGCCATGGTGCCCGTGCCCGTCAATGCGGGTGGTTTTTCCGCCGCGCAAGGCGGCAACCCGGCCGTGCCCGCGCAGGAACAATATAAAGAAGTAATCAAATCCCCGCTGATGGGTATTTTCTTCCGCGGGTCCACTCCGTCCGCCCCGCCGTTTGTAAAAGAAGGCGCTAAGGTGGAAAAAGGCGAAGTCATCTGCCTGATTGAAGCCATGAAAGTATTTAACGAAGTCCGTGCGGATTTTTCGTGCATTGTTAAAAAAGTATTGGTGGAAAACGGCAAGCCGATTAAACAAGGCGATGCGTTGTTTGCCATTGAACGGGCCTAAGTATGAATCCGATAGCCGAAAATATCCAGGTGGCCTGCACCCGTATTTTGCAATATCTGGCGGAACATAAAACGGCTTCTTCCTGGAAGCTGAAAATAACGTTCCAACTGTCTAGCTCTGTTTTATATATGGCGTTGGGCACGTTGTTCGCCCAGGGTAAAATTACGTTGGAAGCGGACGAACTGAACTATAATGTGGCGTTGGCCGGAGCACCGGCACCTGCCGAACCGCCGCAAACCCCAACATTATAGCCGTTTTTTATGCGCCCGGTGAGCCTAAACAGCCACCGGGTTTTTTTATTTTGTCCGCGCCCTTTTAAGTGGAATTTTCTAAACCTTACAAAGCTGTTAAAAATTGCTAAAATATAGCGTATGGTCAGATATAGAACCACATATAAAAAATCCAAAAAAAGAACCAAAAAATCCGCTTCGGCCAACTGGGTGCCTACGGCCCTGTATATTTTGGGCGGGGCGCTTTGTGTATGGCTTTTTTGCATCTTGTGGTTTAATGTGGGGCGCGGCGCGTTGGGGGATAGTGTAGCCGTTTTATTAGATAAGTATATCGGCCAAACTGCGGTTTTGCTGCCGCTTTTCCTGGCGTATTGGCTCGTACAAAGCGTGCGGGAAAAAAGCGCCGCCTTTTTATTCTTTTTACTGGGGACCGGCACAACCTTGTGTGCGGGAGCCGGCTTTTTAGCTTTACTCCATTCCCTGTTGACTAAATCCAATATTTCCGGCGGACAGTTCGGGCAAGAGATATTTTTATGGTTTAAGGGAATTGCGGGCACTTTTGGCGCCGGGGTGTTTTCTTTAGCGCTGATACTGGTGGGGCTGCATATGTTGTTTGCTATTCCGTGGGGCGTAATTGTGCAAAAAACCGGCGAATTTATCCGCGCGGATTATAACGAATGGTTAGAAGCCCGTGCCGAATTAAAAGAAAAAGTACAAACCGGGAAAGAAGAAATCAAAGCCGCATCAGCCCAAAAGCACGACGAAAAACTAGCAGCCGGGCCGGAAGAAGAACGCCATTCCAAGCCGGAAATCCGCCGCCCGGTGGCGGAAATTATCAAGTTGCCCAGCCCGGAAAAAATGCGCGCCGAATCTTCTGCCGCCCCTGTTGACGCGTCCGCCGCACCTGCCACCCAGCCGGAGGGCGAGCGCAAACCCTTTGACCCGAAAACCTTTCAACTGCCGTCTTTGGACCTGTTAAACGACCCGGTCAATAACGGCATTGTCGGCCCGACGGACGAAGAAATTACCCAAGCCACCAAACGCCTGGAGCAAACCCTTAAAAATTTTGATATTAAAGCCAGTGTCACGGGGGTATCCCCGGGGCCGGTGGTGACGCGCTATGAAATCAAGCCGGACCCCGGCGTGACGATTGCGTCCATTACGGCCCGCACGCAGGATATTCAGGCCAGTATGGAGGCCCGCTCCCTGCGCGTGCAGGCGCCTATTCCGGGCAAAAACGCGGTCGGGTTTGAAATCCCCAACGACCGTCCCGTCATGGTGACCATGAAAGAAATTTTGCAATCTTCCGTCTATGCCGCCTCTAAAGCCGCTATTCCGATAGCGTTGGGCCGCTATGCGGACGGCCAACCGGCCGGGTCCGTGGCGGAAAAATGGCCGCATATTTTAATTGCCGGGGCCACCAACAGCGGTAAATCTATCTGCTTGCATTCAATTATTATGTCCATTATTTACAAACTTCGCCCGGACCAGGCCAAATTTTTAATGATTGACCCCAAGCGCGTGGAGCTAACCTTGTATGAGGGCATCCCGTATCTGTATGACCCCAAAACGTCGTGTGATGATGTGGACGTGGTGACGGACGCGCAAGGGGCGGCCAAATCCTTACAGATGTTAGTAAAAGTAATGGAAAAACGCCTTAAAATTATGCAGCTTGCCAAAGTGAAAAATATGGAAGGCTACAACCAATGGGCGGAGAAGAACGGCGAAGAAAAAATGTTCTATATTTTTGTTATTATAGACGAAATGGCCGACCTTATGCTCCAAACCAAAGCCTCTATTGAAGACTCCGTACAGCGTTTGGCGCAAATGGGCCGCGCGTTGGGGATACACTTAATTCTTTGCACGCAGCGCCCGTCCGTAAAGGTAATTACCGGGGTGATTAAGGCCAACTTGCCTTCCCGCATAGCGTTGCAGGTGGCGTCGTCCATAGACTCTAAAGTTATTTTGGATAGCACCGGCGCGGAAGATTTACTGGGCCGCGGAGATATGCTCTATCAAAGCACGTCCGACAAAAACCCGCTGCGTATCCAGGGGGCGTATGTGTCCGAAAAGGAAATCAACGCCGTGGCGGACTTTTTAAGGGCGCAAGGCGCGCCGGATTATCCCGTGCAGATTGTGGCAGAACAACAACCCGGCGGCCGCCCGCAGGACGGGTTGGGCGCCAGCGCGGAAGAAATTTTGCAGGCGTTGCACCTGATTAAAGAGCGCCGCCGCGTATCGCAGGATTTGTTAAAAGCCAACTTCGGTTCCAGCGCGCGCGCGACCAACATTTTAAGCGTACTGGAAATGAAGGGTTATATTACCAAGCCGGAAGGCTCTAACCGTTGGGAAATTAACTATGAGCTGATAGATGCCGGCATTGAAGATTTGGAAAATCCGCCCTCTGACCATAACTATAAGGAAGAAACTTATGAAACGGTTTATA
>CAKUDJ010000032.1 GCA_934644855.1 uncultured Elusimicrobiales bacterium | reverse complement strand
GTCAGCAGTAAATACATACTGCCCATAATGGGTACTAACCATTCGGAATACGCCGCAATGCGCTTCACCCCGCCGATAATTACAACGGCGGTGGCTATGGCTACCAAAAAGCCCACATACCACGGGTTTAAGTTGTAGCCTTCGCGCAGGGCATCGGCAATGGAGTTGGCTTGCAGCGCGCTGCCGGCCGTCAGCCCCATCAGCAAAGTCCCTATGGCAAAAATAACGGCTAGCCATTTCAATTTAAGAATGTTGGCCAAATAATACATCGGGCCGCCCACATATTCCCCGTGCGGCAGTTTCACCCGGTATTTGAACGAAACCAGGCACTCACAGTATTTAATGGCAAAATTAAAAAATCCGGCTACTGCCATCCAAAATAAGGCCCCTGGGCCACCTTCGGAAATAGCCGTCGTCACGCCGATAATGCTGCCCGTGCCCACGGTGGCGCCAATCATTACCGCCAGGGAGCCGAAGCTGCTTACCATGCCTTCGGAATCCACCTTTTTAATGGATAGTTTCATGGCTCTCCAGGTGTATTTTTGCAAAAAGTTCAGGCGGACGGTAAAATAAATGCCCAAGCCCAGCAAAACAATAACCATCGGCGGGCCCCAAACCAGCGTATTAAACGCATTCATTACATCATACGCGTTCTGCACGGAGGGGGCCGTAAAAAACAAAGTGATACTGTTTAACAGCCCTGTAAAACTTTCCATTTTTTGTCCTCTCTGTATAAAGTAAACAATAACTTATTTATTCTATCAAAAAATGTGTGGGTTGTCGTATTTTCCGCATTTTGTGTTAAAATATAAATTTTGCCGGTTTCTGCCCGTTATAAAAAGCTGTTCAAATTTGCCCCAATATGATATATAATTTAGAAAGACGGATTTTTATGAAGCAGGTTCAAAAGGAGATTGGGTTATGAAAAAACTTTTATTGTTTGTAGCCGCAGCGTTGGCGGTAGCAGGGTGCTCGTCTGCCGATAAAAAGAATGACGGGGCGGATGTTTCTTTACGCAAAGATGCCGCCAAATATCAAATTATTGACCAAGAGTTTGATAACGTCTTGGCGCCGGACGGCGATTATGAGGTTGTACCGCCTTATGAAGAACAAATTTCATCTTCTTCTTACCTGCAAAGTGTAAAAGGGACCAAAAAACCTGCCAAAAAAACGGCTACCAAAACGAACCGCACCGTGGTAAGCAAAGACGGCAAAACCGTCAATAAGACGGACGTACAAGCGGGGGATTCCGAACCCGTGCCGCCCTCCCCGGTGGGTGAATAGGCCGGATAACTATGCCGCATATATTTACGCCGGAACAAATTACCCAAGAAGCCCATAGATTATATGGGCTTCTTGGTTCTGTATCCAAAACCAAAGCCGCCCGTTGGACGTTGGACGATTGCCGGGCGGCCGCCCCGCTTACGTTGGAAATCAACCGTTTGAAAAAGGAAAAAAATGCCGTTATTTTGGCCCATTCTTACACCGGGCCGGAATTGGTGTACGGCGTGGCGGATTTCCGCGGGGATTCTTATGAATTAAGCCTCAAGGCGCGCGAGGTTTCCGCCGACGTAATTATTTTTGCCGGGGTGTGGTTTATGGCGGAAACTGCCAAAATTATCAACCCGCAAAAACAGGTTTTTATTCCCGCCGGGCGTGCCGGGTGCACATTGGCAGACTCCATGACCGGGGCGGATTTAATGCGCTTAAAAGCCAAATATCCCGGGGTGCCGGTGCTTTGCTATATTAACAGCTCGGCCGACGTAAAAGCCCAATGTGACGCGTGCGTCACTTCCGGCAATGTGTTTGATATTGCCCAAAAACTGCCGGGGGATGAATTGATTTTTGTGCCGGATATGCTGATGGCCCAAAATTTGGATGCGGAATTAAAACGCCGCGGCACACCCAAAAAAATTATTTCCTCGGGCGGCTCTTGCTGCGTGCATGACAAATACCGCCCGGAGCACGTTAAAAAATTGCGGGCGGATTACCCCGGGATTAGCGTGGTGGCCCACCCGGAATGCCCCATAGAAGTTTGTGAATTGTGCGATTATGTCGGCAGTACCAAAGGCATGGCCGCCTATGTGGCGCGCACGCAAGCGCCCGTTTACGGTATGCTTACGGAGTTCGGCCTGGTAAACCGCATGGAAGCCGAACACCCGGACAAAAAATTTATTTGGCCCTTTGGCGTTTGCTCTTATATGAAGCGCAATACGTTGGCCAACACCTTGCAGGCCCTGGCGGACCCGCTCCCCGCGCAAACGGTAAGCGTGGGCGAACAAACCGCCGCCGCGGCCCGCAAAGCCATAGAAAAAATGTTTGAATTAGCCCAATGATTAGCGATAAAATTATTTTACTGGCCCTGGAAGAAGACCTGGGGCTCGGGGATATTACCTCCGATACTATTTTCCCGCCTGCCGCGCAGGCCAAGGCCGTCATCCGCGCCAAAGAAGATTTAGTGCTTTGCGGCCTGCCGATTGCCCGCCAGGTGTTTGAACTGGTGGACCCGTCCGTCACGTTTACCCCGCTTAAACAAGAGGGGGATAATGTGCAAAAAGGCGAAGAAGTGTTGGCGCTTAGCGGCCCGGTGCTTTCCATATTAAAGGCGGAGCGCACGGCGCTTAACTTTATGCAGCGTATGTCCGGCATAGCTTCGGCCAGCCGCGCGTATGCGCAGGTGGGGGCCAAATACGGGGTGATGATTGTGGATACCCGCAAAACGCAGCCCGGTATGCGCCGGTTAGATAAATACGCCGTGCGTATCGGCGGGGCGCGCAACCACCGCATGACGTTGGCGGACAGCGTAATGATTAAAGACAACCATATCGCGGCGGCGGGCTCCATTACCAAGGCGGTAGCCAAAATTAAAGCGGCTATCGGACACACGCCTAAAGTAGAGGTAGAGGCGGAAACGCCCGAACAGGTGCAGGAGGCCTTAAACGCGGGGGCGGATATTATTATGTTTGATAATATGACCCCGGCCCAGGTGGCCGCCTGTAAAAAGTTGGTCAACGGCCGGGCCATTATAGAGGTTTCGGGCGGCATTACCCTGGAAAACTTGGAAGCCTACTGCCAGGCCGGGCCTGATGTTATTTCTTCCGGCGCGCTGACGCACTCCGTCCCGGCGAAAGATTTAAGCCTAAAAATTGTAAAATATATATGTTAAGTGATTTATACTTATGGGAGTTTTTGAATGAATTACAATGAGTTGTTTTCCCAAGTGGTGCACCGCTCCAAAGCGTCCGCCATTAGAGAGCTTTTGAAAGTGATAGCCCGCCCGGATATTATTTCCTTTGCCGGGGGGTTGCCGGACCCGGAATTATTCCCTACCAAGGATGTTTCGTCCATTATGCAGGATGTGTTGGACGAGTCCCCCAAGGCGGCTTTGCAATATGGCACCACGGAAGGCGTTTTGGCCTTGCGCCAGGAATTAGTAAAACTGCTTAAAGAAACCGAAGGTATCCAAGTGACGCCGGAGCAATTAGTGATGGTGTCCGCCTCCCAGCAGGCGTTGGATATGACGGCCCGCCTGTTTGTAAACCCGGGGGACCCCATTATTACGGC
This sequence comes from uncultured Elusimicrobiales bacterium, assembly GCA_934644855.1. GTDB lineage: Bacteria > Elusimicrobiota > Elusimicrobia > Elusimicrobiales > Elusimicrobiaceae > Avelusimicrobium. Next base: position 3,879 of record CAKUDJ010000032.1, on the reverse strand, counting down.
TTGCCCCACTTATTTGGGCGCGTTGCAGGCGTTCCATGTGGCTGGGGCAAACATTATCGGCGCCGCCAGTGACGCTTGCGGCATTTTGGCCGAAGATTTGGAAGCCCAACTGGCCCGCTTAAAGGCCGAAGGCAAAACGTGCAAATTTATCTATTTAGTGCCGGATTTCCAAAACCCGACGGGAACCACTATCCCAGAAGAACGCCGCGTAAAAATTTTGGAAATTGCCAAAAAATACCACACGTTTATCTTGGAAGATTCCCCGTACCGCCAGGTGCGTTTTGAGGGGGAATCCCCGCGTACTTTTTATGCGTTGGACGAAGGCCAAGGCAACGTAATAACCATGTTTACGTTTTCCAAGGTGTTTGTGCCGGGTTTCCGCCTGGGCTTTATCGTCGGGCCGGAAGAAGTCATCCGCAAATATGTTATTTTGAAACAAGCCATGGACTTGTGCACCTCGCCCATTTTGCAGTTGGCCACTTACGAGTATTTGCGCCGCGGGCTGCTGTTGGAACACATCAAAAAAATTATTGCCTCTTACCGGGAAAAACGCGATTTAATGCTTAAAACATTGGCGGAATATATGCCCCAAGGCGTGACGTGGACCCGCCCGGAAGGGGGGCTTTTCCTGTGGCTTACGCTGCCCAAAAACATTAACGCTACGGAATTATTGCCCAAAGCGATTGAAAACAAAGTGGCGTATGTGGCCGGGGTGGATTTTTACCCGGATGCCAATGTGTTTAATGATGTGCGCTTAAACTTTTCTTACTCTACTAAAGAACAAATTGTAGAAGGCTTAAAGCGCTTGGCCCAAACTATTAAAGCTTGTTTATAAAATATTGCCCCGGTGACGGGGCATTCTTTTTATTGGGCCTATTGGGTAAGTGCAACCTGGGCCCAAAGGCCCTTTTTTTAGCCGTGCTGATTTTGCCAAAATAAAGTGATAGTAGTACGCATTAAGGAGAAACATGAAAAAAATATTTTTAATAGGTTTAATGTTAGCATTTTCAGTTCCGTCCGTATGGGCGCAAAGCCGGGGGCTTGTGGTATTGGAAAAGTTGGCTAAAGCGTCCGTGCGCAAAAGCAGCCCGGCGGCCCGGCGTGCCGCCCGGGTGCAGCCGCTTTCCAACGCGCGCATAGAAGCCTTGGCCCGGCGCGGCAAAGAAAAACTGGTTATTAAGCGTGCCCTGGCGGTGGCGGCGGAGCGGAATTATCCTATTTTTTATATTTTGCATAATGGGGAAGTAAACGACGCCCTGCTTGCCAAAGCGTGGAAAGGCTCCCGCCGGACGATGGCGCGTTGGGATGCCCAAAATACATTGGGGCTTAATGCGTGGCTGATGGTGTTTGCAAGCAAGGTGCAACACGCGCTATGTAAAACCGACCCCAAAATATTAAAACTGCTGCGTACGGAACTTAAAACGGCACAAGCCCAGGCGGAGGAAATGTTCCGCTCCCAACACACGTATTTGCTGCGCACCCCGTTGACGGTGCAGCAAATGGAACCCATGCCGGAATACCGGGCGTTGTTGGCGGAGTCGGTCGCGCAGCGTTTAACGGATAAAATCCTGCCTAAATTAAACTCCCAGGACCGGGTGAAATTCCTTAAAATTTTAATGCAGGGCGTGTTTGACAGCTCTGTAAAGCCGGTGGATTTGAATATGGCTATTTTGGAAAAGGACGTTCATGCCGGGCTGCGCTTTCTCGGCCCGCGCATTACCCAAGTGCAGGGGTATGGGGTTATAAAATCCCACCTGAACGCCTGCGCCCGGCGCGCGGCGGAAATAGCCGCCAACAACAATATCCGCACCTTGGAAGAAATCCGCGCCCTAATGCTTAAAGAAATGGAATGTTTTGATACGCATTGGGTGCCTGGGTTGGCTTTGCAGACGGATTGGCAAAAGTTAATTCATTTTTATAAAGATAATGCCGACGCCTTAAAAACGTATCCGCGGGATATTTTCTTACAATAAAAACAGCTAAAAATAAAACAACCCGCTTTTGAAAATAACGGGTTGTTTTTTTAGCATTTTTTTAGTAGCCTTTAATATAGACTTTCCAAGGGCTTACCTGTCTGATAGCAACGGTAAGCCTTTGCTATCCGCCAAGCCGGGTAGCTTTACGGTTGTTTGTACTGGGGGCGCCCGGGTGTTTTAGGGCGGTGTTGTTTAGTTTTTAGGAGGTCGTATGAAAAAGAAGAAAAATGCGTTTACATTGACGGAACTGTTAATTGTTGTCATTGTAATCGGGATTTTAGCCGCAGTAGTTTTCCCAAAGTTTGGGAATATTATTGAAACCCGTAAAACAGCGGAGGCCGAAGACGTTATGGCGGCCGTGCGTACCGAACAGGAAGCCCGCTGTGCGATGGACAAAAATTATACTACGGATGCAGCTACGGTTAATTTGGCCTCGCTGGATACCAAAAATTTTACTTACACACTAAACAATACCGGCATTACGGCGGCCAGTAAGGGTAAGTATGCTTATACCTTAAGCATGCCGTCTTATCACGACGGCCGCTTCTGTTGTGATTCCGCCGAAGAGTGTGGTAAGTTAAATAAAAATTATCCGCGGTGTGCAGACTTAACCAAGCAGAAGGATTATGAAAGCGGCGCGGAGTGTTCCTCTCCCACGCCGCCACCCACGCCCGAGCCGAAACCTTGTGAGGGGGCGGCGGTCATGCCCTGCGGATGTAAGGGCATGGGGACCAAAACAAGAACGTGCAATACGGATACGGGTGTATGGAGCGAGTGGAGCGCCTGCAATATTTCGGACGAGTGCGAATGCCCGCAGCCTGAACCCGACAGTGAAGAAAGGTGTAATACCTGTGGTTGGCGGACTCGTACGGTTTCTTGCGATAAGACAACCGGAACGTATGTGATTGGAGAGTGGGGCGCGTGTGATAAAACGCCTGACGAATGTACCAGCTGCCCTGATGGCAAGGTAAAGGATAAGAACGGGAACTGTGTGTGCGCAGATAGCTATAACATTACCCCTACCTATACCAGTTGTGCCGGCACGGCTGAGAAGAAGTGCGTTTACCAGTATGATATGCTCACGCTCATCCAATATGATGGTATTTACAAATGGAATGAAGAAACTTGTAAATGTGACTTGATATGCGGCGGTAAACCACCTTGGGGCCATCTTTACTTTAAGTGTGTGAAATTTATAGATTTGCCTGGTAACATGATGGACGCTAAGTTTCCGTCATACGAAGAGGGTAAAAACGCGTGTATGATGGGTGATGCAGCCGCTACCTATACGAAAATACTATCAGGCTATTCGAAGGACCCAAAGTGTAAGGCTAAGTACGAGTATGAAGACCCACCCGGAAGTAATAAGTGGGTGCAATGTCCGATGGTGAATGGCAGGGGTCTCGTGTATAGATGTAGCAAAGAACCGCCAGCTGACTGTGCAGGGGGTGGCTTTTGTCAAAAAACTTGTACTTATACCCAGGTACATGATGATGGACCGAGAGGCTAGGTGCTCGGATGGAGCCTGTGCCCTAACGCCACAAGATGAATATGGTAGTATCAACCCCCGGGCTTTAAGCCCGGGGGTCTTTTATGCCCCAATTTGCCCGGGTTTGGTTTGCTTGCCTGCCATATCAGCCAACGCTCCGGCCAAGGGTGCGCGCCCCTGTTTACCGGGGTTGCGCCCGGGTTTATGGTAAATAATATCCTCTACCCATAAAAAACCGCCCGGGCTGTAAAAACCCGGGCGGCCCTTTTATAGCGGTTTATACTTCTAAAAAATCCACATTTTAAGCAGATAACTGGCGGCCGAAATCAGCCCCGCCGCCGGAATGGTAATAAACCAGGCCCACACAATGCGGTTAGCCACGCCCCAACGCACGCAGGAAAGGCGGCGCAAGGA
>CAKUDJ010000031.1 GCA_934644855.1 uncultured Elusimicrobiales bacterium | reverse complement strand
CTGCAGCCACGGCTCCTTGCCTGAATATCAGGAAAGAGTGACCAACATCCGCAAAATGGAAAAAAAATATAACTGCACTTTGGGTATTCTGTTTGACTTGCAGGGCCCGAAACTCCGCGTGGGCACCTTCAAAGACTACCGCATTAAACTGGCCGAAGGGGATAAATTCCGCTTGGATATGAACCCGGAACCCGGTGACCAAACCCGCGTATGCTTGCCCCATAAAGAAATTTTTGCCGCTATGAAACCCGGCCTGGACCTGCTGCTTAACGACGGCGTGGTGCGCTTGCGTGTAGATTCCTGCACCGCCGACACGGCCGACTGCACCGTTATTGCGGGTGGGGAACTTTCCAACAAAAAAGGCGTAAACGTGCCCGGCGTAAAATTGCCGCTTTCCGCGTTGACCGCCAAAGATAAAGAAGATTTGAAAATTGCCGAAATGTTAGGCGCGGACTTTATCGGTTTGTCTTTCGTACAGGAACCGCAGGACTTAATTGAATTGCGCGGCCTGATGAAATCCAAAGCCCACATTATCGCCAAAATTGAAAAACCCTCCGCCATTGAGCACTTGCGCGAAATTATTGACCTGACCGACGTAATTATGGTCGCCCGCGGTGACCTGGGTGTGGAAACCAGCCCGGAATTGGTGCCGGTCTTGCAAAAGAAGATTGTTTCCGGCTGCCGCAAAGCGGGCAAACCGGTTATCGTGGCTACCCAAATGTTGGAATCTATGGTTCACAACATTATGCCCACCCGCGCTGAAGCCTCCGACGTTGCCACCGCCGTTTATGACGGTGTGGACGCGGTAATGCTCTCCGCCGAAACCGCCCAGGGCGACCACCCGGTTGAAGCCGTCACCACCATGCGCCGCATTATTGAAACCGTGGAAAACGACCACCGCTACCGCAAAGGGCTTTCCTTGTTGGAACGCCGCAACGACACCACCAAAGAAGGTGCCATCACCGCGGCCGCCGGTGTGGTAGCTACCAATATGGATACCGCTAACGTAATCGTCACGTTTACGGATTCCGGCTCCACCACCTTGCGCGCTTCCCAACAGAGAAACGGCGGCTTGCCTATTTTGTCCTTAACGCCGAACATCACCACCGCCCGCCAAATGGCTGTGGTATGGGGCGTGACGCCTATTTTGGTTGAAAACTTGCGCAATTTTGATGATATTGCCACCGAAGCCAGAAAGGCCGTCTTGGCACAAAAATTGGCCCACCCGGGCGATAACATTGTAGTGACTGCCGGTATTCCTTTTGCACAAAAAGGTACTACCAACCTGCTCTACGTGGTATCCATCTAACAAGCAGTTTTAATGCTAAAGCGGGGCTTGCATTTTGCAGGCCCCGTTTTTTTGTATACTGTTAAATATTTAACCGTATAAGGAGCGGATATGTTTTTATTAGTAATTGCTATTGCCGGGTTGGTTTTTTGGTTGATTTCCACACAGGAAAAAATTGCCTCTTTGCGTTGGCGGGTGGAACGGTTGGAAAAACGATTGGAACAGCAAGCGCCGTCCGTTAAACCCGCGCCGTCTTCATTTGTGCCGGGAAAAACAGCTCCCGCGGCACCTGTAATGTCTGCTCAAGCCGTTCGGCCTGCACCTGCCCCGCAAACTTGTGCGGCGGCGGTTGCTCAAGCACCCAAACCGCTGCCGCCTGCGCCCACACAAAACGCGGCAGAGGGCTCGCCCGCCGAAACGCCCTTTTCGCCCGTTAAACTGCTTGCGTGGGTGGGGGGATTTGCCTTTTTACTGGCGGCCATTTTCGGCGTGAAATACTCCTTGGACCACGGCTTTTTATCGCCCACGTTGCGCTTTATAGGGTTGCTACTGGTGGGCGCGGCGGCGTGGATTGGCGGCCTGTGCATTAAAAAAGAAGCCTATGCCACCACCGCCCACACTTTAACGGCCTGTGGCGCGTGCGTGTTTTGGGCGGCCTGGTTTGCGGGGTATGCGTTTTATCACATTATGGGGATGTACTGCGCGTTCGGTTTTATGACTTTAACGGCCCTCTTGGCCTTTGCCACCGCCGTATGGAAAAAAACCGCGTATATGGGCGTTTTGGCTCAAATAGCCGCATTTTTAGTGCCGCTACTCATGCACAAAACGCTGGGCGAACTGCCGTTTTTACTGATTTATTTGGGGGTTATCAATACGGCCGCGCTTTCTGCCGCGTATTGGCATAAATGGAAACACCAGGTTATCCTCTCTGCGGTTTTGACGGGGATTTTTATGTTTGGGCTAGGGATAGCGTCTTCCCCAAGCCAGTCCTCTGTATTCATGGCGGCGGTATTCTTTTTCTGTGCCTTGTATGCGGTGGGCGGCGCTTTGTTAAAAAGCGGCTCCGTGCTTCTTGTTGCCTTTATTTGTATGGCTTTTAATATGTTGTTTGTGTCGGAAAATTACACGGCCCCGTGGGTTTGGGTGGTGTTGGCCAATGCCTGTTTTGTGGCGGTTCCTTTTGTGCGCAAGCGGGATTTTTTAAGCAACCGTTTGGCGTGGGGCGTTGCGGCGGTGGCCGGGTTGTGGGCGTGTGTGGGGCTTGCTTTTGGGTTAAACCTGCCAAACGGGCTGGTTGCCTGTATTTTTGCGATGGCGTATGCCGCCCTGACGGCCTATGCGTATAGTTGGAAAGAACGCGAAGAACCGGCGTATAGCGAGCGCCTGGCCTGGTTGGCCGCAGCTACGGTAATTATGTTCAGTATTGCCCTCACCCAACAGTTTGAAAAAGCCGGCCTGACGACCGCTTTAGCCTTGGAAGGGTGTGCGTTGGTATGGCTTCAAAAATGGCTCCGCGTGCCGGTTTTGTCCGATTTTGGCAAATGGATTTTAACGGTGGCCACGGTGCGCCTGGTGCTTAATCCGGCCGTACTGGAATACAGTATGCCCAAAAGTATTTTTAATTGGTTTTTGTATATTTACCCCACCTGCGCGGCCACGGCTTTTTTGGCGGCGCAAGGGTGGCCCGATAAGGCGCAAAAAATCAATATCAGTTGGTTGCGGGCGTTGGGCGGGCTGATTTTGTTTGCGTTGGTCAATTTGGAAATTGCCGTCGCCTATTCCTCTGGCAGCCGTATTTCTTGGAATATTTTAGGTTCCTTTGCCGAGGCTACCGCCTACACCGTGGCGTGGCTGTTGTGCGGCGGGATTTGCCTGTGCGTGGCCCTGCGCCAAAAGAGCGTGTGGCTCAACCGTTGCGGCTTTGCATTAATCGGTGCGGCGGTTTGTAAATTGTTCTTGTATGACGTCTGGCAACTGCCTTTAGGGGTGCGGGTGCTTATTTTGTTAGGGGTGGCCGTGGTGTTGATTGCGCTTTCTTTTATGTATCAGCATTTTTGGGCCAACAAAAAACAGTAAATACGCAGAACGGTTTTTACCGCTATGGGGGCAGAAGCCGCTTGCGGGCGCGTGAGGGGGAGCATAAAAAATTCTCTCTCAATCACACAAAACGGTTTTTCTGCCGGTCCGTGGTGGATTTTGCATAATCTTTAACTGTATTTTACAAATAAAAAGCTCCTTTTTCTGCGCGCTTTTCCGTTTACTTGTACTTAGATAAAACTGTTATTACATAGCCTGTAAAAACGCCCCGGTACTGAATGGTACCGGGGCGTAATTAAACGGATTTGGCTTATTAATGGGCCGGGTAGTCACCCAACGGGGAGTTGCGGCGGGCCCCCTTACCCAATAAGTCATCTTTGGGGGAAACCGCATCTTCCTGGCCGGGGATTTCCACCGATTTGCCGGCAGAAACCTTTACCGATTGCTTCTCGGCCGGCGGGGTAGTCCGCATAAAGTCCTCATACAAAGCGTCCAATTTCGCTTTTAATTCGTCAATACGTTTTTCGGTAATCGGTTGGCCTTTTTTGCCGTTTACTTTAGCGTATTTCTTCAGGTCTTTCAACGCTTGTGCGTAATAGGTTTGGAAGTCCTTGAGCATACCGTCGTAATACTTTTTGTCTTTCATTTCTTTCATCAAGGTTTCCAATTCGCGTGCAATGGCTTTGGCGCGTTCATACGCACGCACATCCGTACCTGTAAACACATCGCGGGCAGGGTTTCCGCCAAACGCTTCGCGCATACTATCCCACAGGGAAAGTTTCACTTCCGGCAGGTATTTAAGCGTTGCCGAGTTGACGGTGGCGGTTTTGAGCTTCATGATTTTTACAATCGCCGCACCGTCTTTGGCTACATGGTTTACCTCTGCCGTGGAAATGCGGCTGTCCGTCATCATATCTTTTACCGCGCTAAGGGCGTTTTCCAAGCGGGCCAAATCACCCTGGTGCATATAGGCCTCTATTTGTTCTACCAAGGTCAAGTAGTTGGCGTCTTTAATTTTGCTTGCCTGTGCTTTTAAGCCTTGGACAAACTGCGTCATTTGCTCATCGGCCGATACCGTAATGCCGGAGGTAGAGGCAAACAACTGGTCCGCTTCCTTACGCAACGCCTCGGATACGTCGTTGCGTTTGAGCATGGCGCGGAAGGAGGCCACAGACTGGCGGAAAGATTGCAATTCTTCGGACAACATACTCACGTCCACCGCTGTGTTATCCAATACGGCTTTTAAGCGGTTGTTCGTCCAAACCATACGGTTCATTACGCTTTGCAATTTTTCTTCCGAGGTTCTCGCACGCGCATAACCCTGTACGGATTTGGCCACTTCTTCCACTTCTTTGGAAAGCGCTTCCATATTGCTCTTTACTTGGTCCGGTTTGAATTTCAAGCGTTCCAATATGTTGTCGTTCTTATCAATATCTTCCTGGGTCAGCACGGCCGATTTAGCCAACCGGCTGATACCTTCTTTAATCATTCCACTGTTTTGCGCTAACAATACACAGGAGATTAAGAACGGCACCACAGCTGCCAAGCGGTAGATAGCGAAGTCAATCGGCGCACCTTTTTTAATTTCTTCGGCGCTCGGGTCCGCACCAAACTGGCGCAAGATGTCGGCCACTTGGTCGGCGTATTGGCTGAATTGGCTAGCCAAGGGGGATTCTTTGAACACCGCAAACAATGCAATAATGCTGAGGATAGTGAAGAACCCTTTGGCGTTGAAGCGGTTGTAAGCGGCGGCGGCTTCCATCTTCATGGCGGCTTCGTCACTCTTTAACTGTTTCATTTTAGCCTCTTTTTCTTCGGCGGATAACGCTTCGTTATTGCGCACGGCTTCGCGTTCTTTCTTATAGTAGGAAGCCACGTGGTTCATCATACGCGTATTTTCGGATACACCGAACGTAGGCGTGGCCAAGTACATTAAGAGCCAAGAGGCCAGCATGCCCATAGAACCGAAGGGGGACGTCATAAACAGCCCGATACCGGTGGCCATGAGTGGCAGGGAAAGACCCGTTAATTGGTCGTCCGTAATTACTTTTTGTTTAATCAGGCGGTCCGCCATTTTGCGTACCAACCAGCTGATAAACAATCCGCTCGCGCTGATAGCTAACGCCGTATCCGGTTCGTACAACATACCGGCCATTACACCGATAGCTACGGAGTTGATAGGCGCATAGGCTTCATAAATTTTACCCAAACGGCTGGTAATAGGATACAACGGTTCCTTAAACTCCTTTTGATATTTTGCTTTTTGTTGTTTTTTAGCCAATTTGGCCGCGCGTTTAGCCGCCGCTTTTTGGGCTTTGGCTTCCGCTTTGGAAACTTGCTCGTGCGGTTGCGCTTTGGCTTGCGCTTTAGCCTTGTTGGCCTCTTGTTTGGCGGCTACGTGTTCGGAATGTAAGCGGCTGTTGCGCAACATCCAAATACCGGCTAAAGACAGCGCCCCCATAACAGGTACCAACATGGACCAGTTCGGCTTTGCCGTACCCTCAGGCAAGACATCAAAGTTTCTGCAGATAGAAATAACCAACGCGGGGATAATCGTCACCAACAAGCGCGACAACCCTTTGGTGGTGGTAAATGCCATATTCTTAGAAGAAAATACCGTAGAATCCGAATATGCATTTTTTAAGACAGGGCTGGCCAGTGTACTAAACAAACTGGCGGTAATAATAGCCGTACCCATAAAGATTAGCGGAATCACGGGCAGGGTTTTGTCCGCCTCAAAGTTAAAATACATCCCGTCGGCCACCCCCATGGCGGAGATAGCCGCCATGGTATACAGGCCCGCTTTAATCATATTATATAACCCGAACTTATTGATTAACGGTTTAAGGAAGTTTACCACAATGGGGGAAATATACCCAAAGCCGCTCATGAATACAATCATCATATCCGAGGAGAACATCTTTTTGAACTGGCTGCTTAAAGAAGCACCCAAGTCCGCCCCGGCCACCAAGGCCACCACTTGCATTAAGTTTTCAAACTGGTCGGACTGTTTAAGCGGCAACACGGCCACACGTTCATAGCTGCCCGGGCGGGAAAGCACATAAGACAGCGAGCTTAATTCCGAGCCTTTCAAGTCCGTTTCAAATACGCGGTGGCGTGCAGCTTTGTCCCAATCGCGCAAGCGTTTGGGGTTGTTTTGCACAAAAGGCAGGCCGTCCAAAAAGTTCGGTTGCATTTTGAACCAATGTTTGGGGTACGGCATTTTGCTGCGTTGGATTTCGCGAATGTTGGACGGCGAGAGCTTAAACTGCCCGATTTCGTCCAATACCATTTGGAACCCTCTGGGGATAACAACGCTCTGTTTGCTGCCCAAAATCAAGTATACTTGCGGTTGGGCAGACGTGGTCCCGTCGGCACCGCGTACATATACGGGCAGTACATCCCGGTAGCGGGTGTTGCCCCAGAACGTCTTGCTGGTGCGGGGGGTAAGAACGTCACGTACGTCGTTGGCGGAAAAGAGGACGGATTGCAATTTTTCACTATCCACCCCAACCAACTGGTCTTCCGTCACACCCATAGAAAGCAACTGTTCTTCCGCAGGAACCATACGCATACGGTTTTCCTGCTCGTTCATCATGCGGATAATGGCTTCGGAAATTTCAATATTGTCTTCGCCGCTTAATTCCATTCCTCCATCGGCTTTTACACCTAAGCCGGAATGTACGCGCAGCACTTCCGCCGCCGTGGGGGCCTGATAACCGGCGTTTACAATACGGTCATGGGCCATAATTTTTTTGTCCGCACTAGCGGCACTTGCCATAATCCACATCAAATCCGCACGGGAAGGATTCATCTGTTTTAAGATGAAATCTGCCACCGTGTTAGATTTCTTTTCCGCCACTTGCGGGTTTTGATACTGTGCTTCTGTGGAAACAAAGTTATAGTTTTGGGCAATGGTGTAAAGCTTGCTGCCCTTGGGCGCTTTTTCTTCGGGCTCCAAGTCTTTCACTTCACCCGTTTTAGGGTTATACGCCACCCGGTGGTAAGTATAAGAAACATCTGAGCCACGGTTTCTATTCAACGCTTTTACAAAGTTGGCAGAGGCCAACCAACTGGGCATTAAATTGTATAAAGCACCGGCCATGCGCCCTTTCCAAGTGGAAGCCGGCACATAAGCCGATTGGGTTTCCATTTGTTTTGCGGTATTGGCGGTTGCTTGGGACGCTTGCGCTCCGGCAGCATCACCCATGTTCAAATTGACAGCTTTAGAACCCCACAAGC
>CAKUDJ010000030.1 GCA_934644855.1 uncultured Elusimicrobiales bacterium | reverse complement strand
GCGGTAAAGCGGCGCTTGATTTCGTTAGTAATATGCGGGATGACCTGCACCGTGGCGCCCAGGTATTCGCCGCGGCGTTCTTTATCAATCACCGTTTGATAAATGCTCCCGGCGGTGTTGGTGTTGGCGCGGGTCATATTTACATCTAAAAAGCGTTCGTAATGGCCCAGGTCCAAATCGGCTTCTGCGCCGTCGGTAGTGACAAACACTTCCCCGTGTTGGTAAGGGCTCATGGTGCCGGGGTCCACGTTAATATACGGGTCACACTTAATCATATTTACTTTTAAGCCGTTTAGCTGTAAAAGTTTGCCGATACTGGCCCCGGAAATCCCTTTGCCCAGCGAGCTGACTACCCCGCCGGTAATAATAATAAATTTACTCATGTTCATCTCCTTGCTGAAATAAAAAAATCGGTTGCGGCAACGGGTGCCGGGCACCTAAAAGAGGGAAGCCCCCGCCAGGCGGGAGCCCCTGTTATTCGTGCTGTTTCAAATAGTCTTCGGCCGCTTTTAAGTCCGCCTCCGTATCAATGGCCGGGCCGGAGGGTTGGATTTCCACACATTTAATACACATCCCCGCCTCCAGCGCACGCAACTGTTCCAGTTTTTCCAGTTTTTCCAGCGGACTTACCGGCAGGTGGACAAATTTTTCCAACGCCGCGCGGCGGTAGCCGTAAATGCCGCAATGCTTCCAATACGGGGCTTTTAAGGCCGCCTCGTCCGGCTGGCGTTTGTACGGCACGCGGGAGCGGGAAAAATACAACGCCCGCTTGTCCGCCGTCAGCACGGCTTTTACGCAGTTGGGGTTATCAACTATTTTGTCATCCGTCGTGGCAATAACCGCCGTGGCAATATCGCAGGCGGGGTCACTTTTTAATAATTGGACGATTTTTACAATGGTGGCGGGGTCTATAAACGGCTCGTCCCCTTGCACATTGATAATAAATTGTTCCGTACGGCCTTGGGCGGCCTCGTAAATGCGGTCCGTACCGCTTTGGCAGGCGGCGCTGGTCAAAATGGCTTTGGCCCCAAACCGGGCGCAGGTGTCCGCCACAATTTGGGCTTCCGTGGCAATAATCACATCCCCCACGGCGGCCTGTAAGCATTTTTCATACGTGCGTTGGATAACCGGCTTGCCCGCCAGTATTTTTACAATTTTGCCGGGCAGGCGGGAGGAGCCGTAGCGCGCCGGAACGGCTATTAAAACGTCGCTCACGCCAGCACCCCTTCAATTTCTTCTATGGTGGTGGTGGCGGTGCCGGATTTGCCTACTACAATGCCCGCCGCAAAGTTGGAAAGCACCGCCGCTTCCTGAAGCGTGGCGCCCGCCGCCAAGGCCAAGGTTAATACGGATATAACCGTATCCCCGGCACCCGTCACGTCAAACACTTCGCGTGCGGTGGCTTTAACGGTGGAAGGATATTTTTTGCCTTTTTCAAACAGGCTCATACCGTCGGCGCTGCGGGTAATTAAAATGGAATCCGCATCCAACATTTTTAAGATTTTTTGGCCCAGTTCCGTAATGGCTTCTTCGCCGGAGCGGGGGGACTCTCCCACGCCTTCCCAGGCTTCTTTGGTGTTGGGGGTCATGCAGGTAATGTGTTTGTATTTTTTGAAATTGTCTATTTTGGGGTCCACGCATACCGGGATATTTTTTTTGCGGCAAAGGGAAATAATATCCTGGATGTTATGGTCACTGAGCATACCTTTGCCGTAGTCGGACAAGACAACGCCTTTGGCCGTTTTTAAGGCGGACTTAAAACTTTCCATACATTGGGCGCCTACGCCGGAGTCCACCGTTTTTTTACTTTCGCGGTCAAAACGCACGATTTGCTGTTGTTCCGCCATGACGCGTATTTTTTGGGTGGTAGGGCGGTTGGGGTCTTCGGCCACGCCGCGCAGGTCTACCTTTTTATCCCGCAAGAAACCTTTTAGCATTTCGCCGCCCAAGTCGTTTCCTACTACGGAAACCAACACCGGCTTGGCCCCCAAGGCGGAAAGGTTTACGGCTACGTTGCCTGCGCCGCCGGCCACAAAAAATTCCTTTTTTACGGCCACTACCGGCACCGGGGCTTCCGGTGAAATGCGCGTCACATCACCTTTAATAAAATGGTCCAACATAATATCGCCCACTACAATAATTTGTTGGCCGTTAAAGGCGTGCAAAATTTCTTTTAATCTTTTGACGGGTACATTAGTCATAATAAAAAATCTCCTGAGTATATCCCATTATAAAATATTTAAGGGGATTTTTACATCCTTTTGTATTCTAATAAAGTGGCCGATACGCTGCCTATGAATACTTCCGTTTTCATTTTTACGGGCATACGGTAAGCGTCATCCGTCAGCCAGACGGTTAAACTCTTGCCTTTGGCTACAAAAATGCCTTCGCCGCGCAGCTGCGGTTCCACCTTAATACAATCAAAATTGCCTGCCGGGGTTTTTACGCGTTCCCGCCCGTGTACTTTTACAATAAGCGGGTATTGTTTTTCCCGGTTGATAATATCAAATACAATATCTTTGCCCGGCTCTAATTTTTGGGCGCGCACATAATAAAGCGCAGTTAAAAAATCGGTCACATCCGTTTCCAACGTGCCGGAAATTTCCCGCGGGGCTTCTTTCTTTTGGATTTGCCCGTAATAGCGGCGATTGGCCGGGTCAAAAATAACCCATTCGTCACGCTTGTAATTGCCTTCGCGCACACTTTGGCCGTAGCCGCGGGAGTAAAAAGTTTGCGCATCCAACCAGGATTGGTTGATGTCGCGCACCTTAAAAAAAGCGTCAATCACGCTGGCGGAAAAGGCCGTGGTTTGTATTAAATACGCCGGGCGTCCGCCAATGTCTGCCACCCCCCGGTTGCGTATATAGGCGGTGCCGGCCTTTACAAAGGCGTAATAAATCCCATATTTTAGTTGTTCGCCGTCCCACGGGGCCCCTGTTTTGGCAGAAAAATCCGGCTTTTGGTAGGCATAGGGGTTTAACAGGCGGCCGGACGTGGAAATTAAATCTTCTTCTTCAAAAACGGGGGAATCGCCCGGCAACTGCGCTCCGGCGGGCACCGTATATTTGGCGGGCGCGGCGGATTCTTGTAGTTGTGCGGCTTGTTTGGCCCTTGTATCGGGAGTAGAAGATACCGCTTTTTTAGGTTTGACGGTCGGTTGTGCTTTTGGGACGGGAGGCGTGGCGGGCGGTACCGCTCCCGGTTTTGGTGCTTGGGGCGTGTTAGAAACAGGTTGCGCCAGGGTGACTTGCACAGGTTGTCCGGCAGGCGTTGGAGCGGGGTTTTTATGGGCGGGAGCGGTTTGGCACCCTGCCGCCAGTAAAAACACCAAAAACGCCAAACCGGGCTTATTCATGGGGGGCGTCCTTTTCTATAAATTTAGCGGCGTTTAGTAAGTTATTGGCCACTTTGTCGGGGTGTAAATCCGGGTATTTTTGCAAATGGTGTTTGCCGTTGGCGGTGGTCATTAAAATAGTTTTGAGCCCCAAGGCCTGCCCAAAAAGCACATCCGCTTTTTTATCGCCCACCATATAGGAGCGCGCCACATCTACCCGATACTTTTGAATCAGTTTTTCGCCCAGTAAAGTACCCGGTTTGCGGCAAGCACAATGGTCGTCCGGCCCGTGCGGGCAGTAGACGATTTCCCGGATGACGGCCGGTTTTAATAAGGTTTTTAAGCGGGCGTGGCAGGCATCTACTTCTTTGGCGGTAAAATAACCGCGCCCAATGCCGGATTGGTTGGAAACAATAAAAAACGTATACCCCAGTTTGGCCAGTTTGGCCAGGGCGGGTGCGGCGGTTTTATAAGGGCGCACTTTGGCGGGGTCACTTAAATAAGTGCCGGGCTTTTCGTGGATTAAAGTGCCGTCCCTGTCAAAAAAAACAGCTTTTATTTTATCTTTCATCGGGGTGTTCCTGTAAATATTTTTCGCCTTCGGCCTCGCGTTTCCAACGGTTGTGCGCCCACAGCCAGGAGCCGGGGTCCTCTTGCAGCCAGTCTTCGTAGCATTTGACTAATGTTTTGGTAAACGCGCGGATGTTTTGTTGGGAATATTCTTTGGGCGGGGTGAGCGGGTCGTGCACGATGCACACGATTTTACCCTGCTTGCGCACCACTTGCACCGGGAAAACCGGCACTTGCATTTTAATAGATAATAACGCCGTAATGGGGGAAAATGCCGCTATACGGCCCATAAAAGGAATCCAAAGCTCGCTGGAAGACGCATTTTGGTCAATTAAAATCCCCAATAATTTGCCCTTTTTGAGCCAACGCATACAGGAAAAGAAGGGGTTGTCCTCGTGATTGCTATAAAAAGTGCGCCCGGTAAAAATGTTGCGCAAGCGGTTGGTTTCTTCGTCCACATAAGGGTTATCAACCCGTTGGGCCAACACGGCTTTATCCGCGCCTATTATGGACGCGGCCAGGCCAAAGGCTTCCCAGTTGGTAAAATGCCCAATGTGTATAATACCGCCTTGCTTGTTGCGTTGGGCTTCCAGTATTTTTTCCTTACCGGGGACTTGCACATATTTTTGGAATTTTTCCGGCGACATTGCCGTCAGTTGGACAAACTCCGCCAAAATGCCCCCCATATTGCGCCAGGATTCTAACGCAATCGCAAAAACTTCCTGCGGGGTTTTTTGGGGGAACGCGCGCTGAATATCATACATAGAACGCTGAAAGCGTTTGGGCATAACAAAACGTACCGCACCGGTGGCAAACCGCCCGGCTGCCACGGCCCAAGTATAAGGGAGCAAGCGCAAAATTACGCAAGCGGTTTTCAAACCAAGGTATTGGATATAATGTAAAGGTGTCTTTTGGAAACGCATAACCCATTATAGCAATTTTGCCGTGTGGCAATAAACTTGCCGCGGGACCAATGGCCCCAGAAATGGTAAAATGTACTTATTCACTATCAAACGAGGTTTTAATAAATATGGATTTATTAGCATTAAAAGAAAAATTAATGGCTTGCGCGCCGGGCCGTTGGGCGTTGTTAGCGGCCAGTAAACTGTATGGCTTGGCCGGTTGGTTGGACCGTTTTGCCTATCAAAACGGATGGAAAACCGTAAAAAGCGTAAACGGCCGTGTGGTGTGCATTGGCAACATTACGGCGGGCGGAACGGGCAAAACCACGGCGGTTTTGTTGGCGGCCACCTTACTGGCTAAAAAAGGGATGCGCGTGGCGATTGTTTCCCGCGGTTATAAACGCCAACAAAAAAGCAAAGAGGCGGTAGTCCTTTTTGATAACCCGGATGCCGATTGGCGCATGGCGGGAGATGAACCTTTTATGATGAGCCGCGTTTTGAGCCAGTATAAAGTGCCGGTGGTTATAGCGGCGGACCGCGCGGCGGCGGCTACGGAAGCGTTGCGGCGCTTCAAAAGCCAGATTGTGCTATTGGATGACGGCCTCCAACATCACCGCTTGAAACGCGATGCCAACATTATTTTGGTGGATGCAAAAAATCCGTTCGGCAACGGCTATTTATTGCCGTACGGCAACTTGCGCGAGCCGTTGGAGGGCTTAAAACGGGCCGCGTTAATTATTTTAACCCATTGTGACCAGGCCACCCCGCGCGAACTGGAAGACATTAAAGATAAAATCCGCGAGTATAATGACACCGTGGAGATTTTGGAAAGCGAACACAAGCCGGAGTATTATTTTGATATTTGCCAAAGCCGCAAGGTAGGCTTGGACGAGGTAAAGGGGAAGGCGGCCTGTTTTTGCGCGCTCGGCCACCCGGAAACTTTTGAAAAGACGTTGGAAAATCTGGGCTTAACTTTGGCGCAAAAGTGGCGCTTCCCGGACCACCAGTTTTATACCGAAGACCACCTGCGCACCTTTGAAGAAACGCGCAACGGCCTGCCGCTGGTGACCACGTTTAAGGATTTTGTAAAATTCCCGGATAATTGGCGGGAAATTTTAACCAAAGATGTGTATGTGTTATCGGTAAACCTGAAGATTAGAGGGGGGGAAGGGGAGGAAGATAAATTAGAGCAAGTCCTCTACCCTAAAAGATAACAACTGGTGGTAAGCGGGGTTTTCAATGCGCGGGGAACAAAATAACATTTTGTTCCCCGTTCGCATTTAACGGGCATACTATTTTCCAAATTTAAGCCCTTTTGCCCCGCCTTTGTGCTTGGAGCCCTTGCAGGCTATCGCGCACAAACTAGCGGCGCAAAATCATCTTAAATTTGAAAAATCATGCTACAAGTAATTACTCTTGTACTGGCACGAAACGGCAACGCCAAGGAAGAACGGCGCACGGCTGTTGGTAGGATTTAGATATGAAACTCCCCGGGCGTAAGCCCGGGGAGTTTCATAGAGAAAACTTCGGAATAAATGCCGGGGTTATCCGCGGGTTAATCGGGCGTGCAAACGCAGCAAACTCAATCCACCGCATACAGTATGTAAAGGCGTTTCCAACCGGGCAGGTAAAAGGTTTGCGCCCCGGCTCCGGCTCAAGCGCACCGCATAGCCCGCGGCCGCTACTTGTTGGTCCAGTTCTTTACCGGGTGCGCTTTGCGGGTAAAAAAAGGTGTTTACCGTCAATTTATAGGCGTGTTTCAAGCGGTAGCGGGCTTCTTGGGTTTGTGCGGCGGCGGTTTCTTGCGGTAAAGCGTTTAAGTCCGCATACGTTAAGCCGTGCGCGGCAAAGCTGATTAGCCCGCTTTTTTGCAACTGGGTTAATTCTTCCGCCGTTAACGTGTTTTGCCAGGGGTCCTTATAAGGGTTCTGCCACGCATTGTATTGGCCGATATAATCCGCACACAAACATACACAGGCTTTTTGCCCGCGTGCTTTTAATAGCGGAAATACCGTTTTATAAAAACTTTCCAGGCCGTATTCAAACACCAGTAAAGCCGGGCGCGGCGGGAGTTGCACGCCTTGCCGGGCGGCTAATAAATCTTCCGGCACAATGGGGGTAAAACCCCATTTTTGCAGGGCGTTTAGGCGTTTTTCCAACACTTGTGGGGAAATATAGCCTTTGCCGGAGCCTATTTTGCCAAAGCGCAAAACGGTTAAAAGCGGGCGGCGTTTCTTCCAAAACGGAAAGTAAAGCGCACACCACCCGCCCACGGCGGCTACACCTAAAAAAATAAGTAAATAGGTCATAATTAAAAACGGCTCATACCGCGGGTGGCTTGCAACATAAAATCAAGTGCGCTTTCCCCGCCGCGCGGGAACGCCCGCTTAATCGGTTTATGCGGGTGTAAGGGCCACGGGTTTACACCTTTTTTGGTGCTGAAATCGTACACAAATCCGGCTTGCAAAACCAACGTCCGCACGCGTTTATCAAACGCGCCCGCCCCAAACGGATAGCAAAACGCATCCGGCACAAAGCCGAGTTCTTTTTGAATGGTAGCGCGGCTTTGGGTCAGCTCGCGGATAATCTCTGCGTCGGAAATTTTGCGTAAGCGTTGGTGTGTGGCGGTGTGGGAGCCGAACTCCACCCAGCCGGAAGCTTGCATTTCCCGCGCTTGTTGCCAGGTGATAAAACCGGGCGTACCGATTTTTTCCGTAATCAAAAAGATAACGGCCTTGATTTGGTGCTTTTTTAAGAGGGGGAATAACGTGGTGTAATTGTCTTGGTGGCCGTCGTCAAAAGTAAGCATGACCGGGTTTTGGACGGCCGGATTTTTCAGCTCCGTAAGCCCAATAGGCGTTTTACCTAATTTTTTTAATACTTCCAGGTGGCTTTCAAACTGCTGTGGGGTGACGGTAAAGG
>CAKUDJ010000029.1 GCA_934644855.1 uncultured Elusimicrobiales bacterium | reverse complement strand
CCCGTCCATTTGCTGGCCACCAGGGCAATATCTTCTTTAGTCACTTCGGGCTGTTTTTGTTCCCGTTCTTCCTGCCATTTCTTTTTCAGGTGGTCTATATAATTTTTCAGGCGGTCTTCGGTATCTTTGGCCGCGGCGGCTTTTTCAAATTCTTTATTGGCCAGGGCTTGGTCTTTTTCTTCTACCGCCTGGGCATATTCTTTTTGTTTTTCTGTAATTTCGGGTGGCAAGACGGCATTTTTCAGGCGGGCCCGCGCTCCGGCTTCGTCAAACAGGTCAATGGCTTTGTCCGGCATGGCGCGGTCCGTAATATAACGGTCCGCAATCGCGGCGGCGGCCTGCAGGGCGTCGTCGGCATATTTTACTTTATGGTGTTGCTCGTATTTCGCGCGGATGCCTTTTAAGATAGTAATAGTTTGCTTCACGTCCGGCGGGTCTACCGTAATGGGTTGGAAGCGGCGTTCCAACGCGGTGTCCGTTTCAATGTATTTGCGGTATTCGTCAAAGGTGGTAGCGCCGATACATTGTACTTCCCCGCGGGCCAATGCCGGTTTTAACATATTGGAAGCATCAATGGAGCCTTCCGCCGCGCCAGCGCCGATAATGGTGTGCAGTTCGTCAATAAAAATAATGGCGTCTTTGGCGGCGGCAATTTCGTCAATAATGTTTTTGAGCCGCTGTTCAAATTCGCCCCGGTATTTGGTGCCGGCTACCACGGAGGCCAAATCTAACGCCAGTAAACGCTTGCCGTTTAATACGTCCGAAATTTCCCCGCGGGCAATTTTTTGGGCGAGCCCTTCCACAATAGCGGTTTTGCCTACGCCCGGCTCCCCCAATAGCACCGGGTTATTTTTGGTGCGGCGGGCTAAAATTTGTACCAGGCGTTCAATTTCTTCTTCGCGCCCGATAACCGGGTCCAGCGCGTTGTTTTTGGCAAGCGCGGTTAAATCCCGCGTGTATTCGTCCAACGTGGGGGTTTTGCTTTTCTTTTTAGTTTGGGCGGAACGGTTCGTTTCCCGGACGGTATCTTCCGCGTTGGCGGAGGATAGGTCTTCCGTTAAATCCCCGGGCTCCGCATCCCCGATGTAATTTAATATGCTGTCGCGCACGTGGGTTAAATTAAGGCCCAGGTTTTCCAAAATTTTGCAGGCCATACCTTCTTCTTCCCGTATGAGCCCCAGTAAAATATGTTCCGTTCCGATGTGTTCCATCCCCAATAGTTGGGATTCTTCCACGGAAAACTCCAACACTTTTTTGGCGCGGGGGGTAAACGGAATTTCCCCCAGGAGCATAATGGTATCGCCAATGCCAACCATTTTTTCAATTTCCAGGCGCACTTTGCGGAAGGTGACCCCCAACCCCGTTAAAATTTTGTTGGAAACGGTGCCGTCTATGGCGGCGAGCCCCAATAAAATGTGTTCTGTGCCTACATAATCATGGTTGAGGCGTTTGGCTTCTTCCTGCGCGATAAGAATAATTTTTTGCGCGTTCTCGGTAAATCTTTTTGGCATTTTAGACCCCTGTTAAAAAAACTCTTACTATCATTATATAAAAATAAAACGCGGGGAAATCATCAGCCGTGCGGCGGGTGGCGTTTTTGGTATAATACCTATATATATGAATCAAGAACTGTGCGCCCGTGCCGCCCGCATAAAAGCCATTTTAACGGATGTGGACGGAATTTTAACGGACGGAAAACTTAATTTTTTTACCCTGCCGGACGGCCGGGTGGACGAGTTCAAAAGCTTTAACGCTTTGGACGGGCTGGGCGCGCGTATGTGCCGCAGCTGCGGGCTGACGCTGGGTATTATTACCGGGCGCCGGCACCCCAGTACCGTTTACCGGGCAAAAGCATTGGGTTTTGCCTATATTTACCAAGGTTTTTTAACCAAAACGGGCCCGCTGGAAGATATTTTGAAGCGGGAAAATTTAACGGCGGAGGAAGTGGCGTTTATCGGGGATGACCTGACCGATTTGCCCTTGCTCAGACGGGTGGGGTTGGCCGTCACGGTGCCCGGGGCGGTGGACGCGGTAAAAAAGGCCGCCCATTATATTACGGTGCGCGGCGGCGGCAACGGCGCATACCGGGAAATGACCGATTTAATTTTAACCGCCCAAGGTAAAATGGAGCCTTTACTGGAACAAATTAACGCCTCCGGTTGGGTACAAGCCCCCTCCCCGGAATTGCAAATTATCACTTCCGCCGAAGGTATCAATTAGGATTAACCATGAAAGGAAAATTTATCGTTTTAGAAGGGCCGGACCGTTGTGGTAAATCCACACAGGCCAAACTGTTGTATAACTATGTAATTTCCCGCGGATATGAAGCCGTGCTTACGCGCGAACCCGGCGGAACCCCAACGGCGGAGCGCATCCGCCAAATGGTGCTAGAACCGGGGGTGGATGTGCGCCCGATGGCGGAGCTGTTTTTGTATGAGGCATCCCGCGCCCAACACACGCAGGAAAAAATCCTGCCCGCCCTGGAAGCGGGAAAAGTAGTCATTTGCGAACGCTACACCATGTCTACCTGTGCCTATCAGGGGTATGGGCGCGGCATAGATTTAACCACTATTGAAACCTTAAACCAAATTGCCACGTTGGGGCTCAAGCCGGATTTAACCCTCGTGTTTTTAATGTCCGATAAATACTTTACCGAACGCGGCGAATATTTATTTTCGGACCGGTTGGAGCAGGAAGACCAATCTTTCCGCCAAAAAATGCGTTTAGGATATAAGGAAATGGTGGCCCGCACCCCCGGCGCGTATTTGTTGGACGCGGACCGCAATATTGAAGAAATCCAAAAACAGGTGGAAGGCCTTTTGGAAAAACACGGGATTGTGGAGGCGAATGCCGTTTGCTGAGTTGTTAGGCCACAGCAAGGCCATTACTTACTTAAAAGGCTTGGCTAAAAGCGGCCAGGTGCCGGGAGCTATGTTGTTTTTTGGCGACGAAGGCATCGGCAAAGCCAAAGCCGCATTGGAATTTGCCAAGGCACTTAACTGTTTGGACCCGCAAGCCCGCGCCCAGGGGGATTGTTGCGGCGTTTGCCAAAGCTGCCGCGCCATTGACCAAGGCACCCACCCGGATGTGACTTTTGCCGATTTTTTATACCAGGCCCGCTTGGAAGTAAAGAAAGATTTTTCCAGTAAAGGGTATGAAGACGAACTGGAAAAAGAATTAGCCAAACAACAACATATTAACGTGGATACCATCCGTGACGTGACGGCCAAATCCCAGCAGAAAGCCTCCGCCGGCGGGTGGAAAGTGCTTATTTTGGATGCCGCCCAAACCATGCAGGCCGCGGCGGCAAACGCGCTGTTAAAATTTATAGAAGAACCCCCTTATAAAACATTATGGATTTTGATTACTTCCAAACGCTCCGTGATGCTTAAAACGATTTTATCGCGTTGCCAACCGCTTGCTTTCAGCCCGTTGGCTCCGGCGGACGTAAAAGAAATTTTAACGCAAACCGGGTTTGAGGGGGATAATTTGGATTTAGCCGCCCGGTATTCGGGCGGGTCAGTATCGCGCGCCAAACGCGCGGCGGAGGCGTTGGCTTTAATGGCCGGGGTGGCGCAAGGCCCTGCGTGGCCGTGCGGCGTGGCGGCGGGGCTTTCCCGCACGTTGGCCGTCGGGCGTACGCAAGCGCAAAGCGTGCTGGACGTAATTATTGCCGCCTTGCATAACCAATGGGCCCGCGAAACAGACCCCCAAAAGGCTTTTTTAATGCGTAAAGATTTGAAGAAATTTGAAGATTATAAACGGGCCATCACGCGCAACGTATCCCCCGCGTTGGTGTTGGAAACGGCGCTGATGAATTTAGACGGCCTGAATATTCAGCTTTTTTAATATACCGGAGAAGAAACAATGACTAAAAAATTCTATGCAACCACGCCTATTTATTATGTGAACTCTGTGCCGCATATCGGGCACGCGTACACCACGGTAGCGTTGGACGTACTGGCCCGCTACAAACGCTTAAAAGGCGTTGATGTGCGCTTTTTAACGGGTACGGATGAGCACGGCGCCAATATTGAAAAATCTGCCGCCGCCAAAGGGGTTTCTCCCAAAGCCTGGACGGACGAGGTTTCCGCCAAATACAAAGAAATGTGGAAAACGCTGAACATTTCTTATGATGATTTTATCCGCACGACGGATGAAAAACACGTGCAAGTGGTGCAGGCCATTTTTGAAAAACTGCTTAAAAGCGGGGATATTTACCTGGGCTCTTACGCCGGCAAATACTGCCTGTCTTGCGAACAGTATTATAACGAGAGCGAAATTTTGGAAGGCGGTCTTTGCCCGGTGCATAAACGCCCGCTGACGGAAGTGCACGAAGAAACGTATTTCTTCAAATTATCGCGCTACCAAGACGCCTTGCTTAAATTTTATGAAGAAAACCCCGGCTTTTTGAGCCCCAAATTCCGCGCGAACGAAATTATCAACTTTGTAAAAGGCGGACTCCAAGATTTGTCGGTCAGCCGCACCAAAGTAGCGTGGGGGATTCAAGTGCCCAGCAACCCCAAACATACCATTTACGTTTGGTTTGACGCGCTGATTAACTACATTACGGCCGCCGGGTACGGCACCTTAATTTGCCAAGACAAAACCCTGCACGAGGCCCAATTAAAACAAATCCGCGCGGAAAAGTTTGAAGATTTATGGCCGGCGGATTTGCACATGGTGGGGAAAGAAATTTTCCGTTTCCACGCGGTTATTTGGCCGGCGGTGCTGATGGCGTTGGGGTTGCCCCTGCCCAAAAAAGTGTTTGCACACGGTTGGTGGACGGTAGAAGGGGAAAAAATGTCCAAATCTTTGGGCAACATTGTAAACCCGGCCGAAGTGGCCGCCAAATACGGCACGGACCCCTTGCGTCTGTTCTTGTTTAGGGAAGTGCCTTTCGGCCAAGACGGCGATTTTTCCATGGCCAGTTTCAAAAACCGCTATAATTCCGATTTAGCCAACAACATTGGCAACTTGCTTTCCCGCACGCTGAATATGGCGGCTAAAAACATCGGCGAATTGCCGGAAAAAATTGAGGGCGATTATCCGCTCCTTCAAAAAGCGGCGCAAGTGGAAGCCACCATTGATAAAGCCTATGAAGAATTGGCTTTTGATAAAGTGTTGGAAACTATTTTCGGCTACGGCGGCGACCTGAACAAACTGGTGGACGAAAAGAAACCGTGGATGTTGGCCAAGACGGATTTGCCCGCCGCCCAAGCAGTACTGTTGGAACTGGTGGCGTGTTTGCGCCATGTGGCAGTATGGTTGGAGCCGTTTATGCCGACGATTGCCAAAGAAATGCAAAAACGCTTACTGCCGGGGAAAATTGAAAAATACGCGCCGTTGTTCCCCCGGTTGGAAGATAAATAAAACGGTTTTCCTATCCGTTTATTTTAAGGAGCCCTTTTCAAAAGAGGGCTCTTTTTTATTACTGCCCGCCCGGCTGGACAGTGCGCCAAAAAAAATTTATACTAAACGTATGAAAAATATATTTTTACTGGTTTTGTGTTTAGGTTTTATAACTGCACCGGCCGGTGCGGCCGGAATCAACGATATTTTTAAGGCAGTCAAAAACGGGGATAAATCCACCGTTTTGGCTATGCTTAAAAAACACCCCAAATTGGTTTTGTCACGGGATTCTAAAGGCAAAACCCCGCTTTTGGTTGCGGTGGAGCAAAAAAATGTGGCTATGGCGGATTTGCTTTTGCGCCGCGGCTCCCGGTTTACGGCCAAGTCTGCCAAGGGCACCCCACTGCATGTGGCGGTGCTGAACCAAGACGAGCCGATGATTCAGCTGATTTTAACTTCTGCCGCTAAAGTGGGGCCGGAACTGCCCGCGCGCCTGTGCAATACGCCGCGCGATTTGTATGACGAAATGTCCGTATCTAGCGAGGACCACAGCACCCCCCTGCATTTGGCGGCCAAACAGTGCCATACCAAAATTTATAATTATTTGGTAGCGCAAGGGGGAAACCCGAATTTGCAAAATGCTTCCGAAAAGACCCCCGCCCAACTGTTGGATTCCTGCTTAAAAAGCAAACGGCAAATGGAACAGGCCAAGCGGGCGAGGGAGGCCAGAAAAAGAGCGGCGGAGCGGGCCCCCAAAGATGACGGATTTTAATAGATAACAACTGTTGGTAAGCTGGGTTTTTAATGCGCGGGGAACAAAATAACATTTTGTTCCCCCGTTCACCTTTCGTGGTCAAACCATTTTCAAAATTTAAGCCCTTTTGCGCCGACTTTATGCTTATGTAGCTACACCGCTTTCCGGCATGAGCCAACAACGGTTAGCTTAAATCTATCAAGTGCCAGTTCTTTTCGTACAGTTGTATCAGGCGTTGTTTGAATAACCGGTGGGCGGGTTGCAAGAGGGCCGGGTCCTGCGTTAAAAGTTCGTCGCGGTCTTCTATGGCCCAAGTTAAAATATCGCGGTCCTTAAAAAAATCGCCCGCCTTAAATTCCAACTCCCCGCTTTGGCGGGTACCCAAAATTTCACCGGGGCCGCGCAGCTGCATATCGCGCTCCCCAATCTTAAAACCGTCGCAGGTGCGGCAGATAATATCCACGCGCTCTTTGGCAATACTGCCGGCGTGTTCGGCCACTAAAATACAGTAGCTTGCGTGTTCCCCGCGCCCCACGCGCCCACGCAACTGGTGCAAGCTGGCCAGGCCAAAGCGTTCCGCGTTTTCTATTACCATAACCGTGGCGTTTTTTACGTCAATGCCTACTTCAATAACCGGGGTGGCTATTAAAATATCCGTCTTGTGGGCGGCAAAATCCGCCATGACGGCTTCTTTTTCTTCCTGGGTCATTTGCCCGTGCAGCATAGCCAAACGGAATTGCGGAAACACCGTTTTTAATTTTTCAAATTCCTCGCTGACGGCCTTGGCGGATATTTTTTCGCTTTCTTCAATCAGCGGGTAGACAATATACGCCTGCCGCCCTTTAGCCACTTCGTCCGTCACGCGCATAAAAGCCAGTTTCTCCGTGGCGGCTTCCGTTTGAATGGGTTGGCGGCCGGGGGGAAGCTCCGTTAAGGTGGAAACTTCCAAATCCCCATAAAAAGCCAGGGCCAATGTGCGGGGGATAGGGGTGGCCGTCATGGTGAGCAAATCCAACTTGGCGGTTTTTTCTTTTAATTGGGCGCGTTGGCGCACCCCAAAGCGGTGCTGTTCGTCAATAACGGCTAAACGCAGGTTGGCAAATTTTACGTCTTCTTGTATTAAAGAATGGGTGCCCACGATAATTTGGATAGTGCCTTCTTGCAGCTCTTTCAAAATTTTGCGTTTGGCGGCGGCCTTGGTGCTGGAAGTTAAAATGGCCGTTTTTACGCCCAGGGCTTTGAGCATTTTTTCAAAGGTGATAAAATGTTGTTCCGCTAAAATTTCCGTCGGAGCCATCAGCGCGGCCTGGTAGCCGTTTTCCGCCGCCAGCAGCATGGCGCACAACGCCACCACCGTTTTGCCGGAGCCTACATCCCCCTGTAAAAGGCGGTTCATGGGGCGGGGGGATTGCAAATCGCGGAAAATCTCGTTAATTACATGCTTTTGGCTGTTGGTAAACTGAAACCCCAAATTGTGGCGTAGCGGCGTAAGCAGCGTGCGTTTGATTTCGTACGAATAGTCTTTTTCCAAAATTTTGGTTTGCGTGCGTTTGATGCCCCACGCGGTAGCCAGTAGCAAAAATTCTTCATACGCCAGGCGCGCTTTGGCGGCGTCCAACTCCGCCAATCCGGCCGGGAAGTGAATACCGCGCAAGGCTTGCGTACTGCCCAAAAGTTTGCGTTTGGCCAGTAGCGCGGGGGGGAGGATTTCCGGCTCCGTTTGCAACGCTTCGGTTTGCAGGGCCTCGTGCA
>CAKUDJ010000028.1 GCA_934644855.1 uncultured Elusimicrobiales bacterium | reverse complement strand
CTTAGTAGGGGCGCGGTGTGGCTGAATGCCACATAAGCCCCTAGGGACCGACCAGACGGCCAAATGTGGAAAAATGTTGCCCCTCAAACGCAAACAGAAAGCAAAATGTTATTTTGCTTTCTGTGCGTTTATATCTAAATCCTACCAACAGCCTTTATCAAGTGTAGCTTTCCAGGTAGGTATGCAACCCCTCTCCCTTCGCCTGCCCCACCCCGGCTTCATACAACTCTTCCGCCTCGGCCGTTTTGCCCAGCGCATACAACACTTGCGCCAAAGACAGTTTCGTCAAAATCTGGCCGCGTTTTTCGTCGGAATTATCAAACAGAACTTTGGCTTCCTGCAAGTCTTTTAAGGCCAGTTCCAATTTATTTTTGCGTTTCAAAATATCCGCGCGGCCCCACTTTACAAAGCCCAAATCCACCGTATCGTGAATAGACGAATAGAGCTTATCGGCGGTGTTATAATGGCGCAGGGCTTCGTCGTACTTACCTTGTTGGCGCAAACCGTTTGCCATACCGCAGTTGGTATATGCTTTGCCGAAAACGTCTTCGCTCGCGCGGAAGATTTTTTCCGCCAACTTGTAATTTTTAACGCAATCGTCAATTTTACCGCAAATGCGGCTAATCCCGGCCAACCCGCAATACCCGTAAGCCAAATTAATATCGTCCCCCGCTTTTTTAGCCAGGCGGATAGACTCCTTGAACTGGCGGATGCCGTCTTCAAAATGGCCCTGTAAGCGGAAAATGCCGCCCTTGGCCCAACAAATAAAGCTCATACCGGCCCAATCTTTTTGCTGTTCGTAATAAGAAAGCACCACGTCCAACATATCCAATGCTTCTTCCAACCGGCCCCACGCGCGCAAGGCCATGCCCATTTCCTGCATGGAGCGCACGGCGTAATCGTCCATTTCCAGTTCGTTTGCCATTTGTAAGGATTCGTCGGCCATTTCGTACGCGGCGGCCGAGTGCCCCAACGTGCGGTAGCAGGCCGCCAAGGCTAGCAACGCATCCATGCGGCCTTCGGCATCTTCGCAAATAGCCAACGCCTTGGCATAGCTAGCAATGGCTTCTTCAAAAGAGCCTAACTGGCGGTGCGCTTCGCCTTCCAAAAACCGCATGGCGGCATTTTTGGTTTTTACTTTTTTTATCAATTCCAACGCTTTAGACGGTTGGTTGGCATCCAACAATTCTTCCAACAATTCCGGCGTGGGCCGGGTGCTTTTTTGGGTACTCATGCGTCACCTCGTTTGAAAAACAGCCCGCAACCGGGCCGTTTGGTTAAATATGCAAATATTTTTTAATCTCCGCCAATGTGGAGGGCAAATCATACGGCTTGGGAATAAAATAATCCGCCCCGGCTTGGGTGGCGCGGTCGCGCGATTCCGGGTCGCTTAATGTGGACATTATCACCACCGGGATTTTCCAGGTGGCGTTGTCCGTTTTTAATAATTTACACACATCAAAACCGCTTAGTTTAGGGAGCATTAAATCCAGTAAAATCAAATCCGGCTTGTGCAGCTTGGCCGCCGCCACGCCTTTTACGCCGTCGGCCGCCCAGATGACTTCCACGCCCTCTATTTTTAAGGCGCCGGAAAGGGCCGTTGCCAGTACCTTGGAATCCTCCACCAATACTACTTTTTTCATACCATTTCCTCACAGCGGTCTTTGTATATTTTGGCCAGGCGTTCGTATTCGTGCGCGTTATGCAAAACGGAGTTTATTTCGTCTTCTTCCAGTTGGCGCACCACTTTAGCGGGAACGCCCAACACCAAAGACCCGGCGGGAATATTCTTCCCGGCCGTCACCACGCTGCCCGCACCTATAATGCAGTTGGGGCCGATTTCACTTTCCAACACTACGGCATTCATACCGATTAAACAGTTATCGCCGATTTTAGACCCGTGCACAATGGCCCCGTGCCCCACCGTCACGCCCGCGCCGATTACCGCCGGGCAGTTGTAGTTTACGTGTACGCAAGCATTATCTTGGATATTGCTGCCCTTTCCCACGGTAATGGGGGCAATATCCGCGCGCAACACGGCGCACGGCCAAACGGACGCATTTTCCTCTAGCGTGACGGCCCCCACCAAACAAGCCGTTTTATGCACATAGCAAGAGGGATGTTTTTTAGGCACTAATTCGTCAATTCGTTCTCTCATTTGGCAACTCCCGGAAAAGATTTCTTTTTGTGGGGGATACGCCCTTCGGAAAGTTGAAGACCCCAGTAAATAAAAATGCTTACAATGCCGGGCAAAATATAATATACCACCCGGTAAATCAGGGTGGCCATTAAGGCGGCATCCCAATTAATACCCATTTGCGCATAAACGGCGGTCATGGCCAGCTCCATAGCGCCCAAACCGCCCGGCAGTAAAGGGATTAGCGTGGTCACCATCCCCACGGCAAACCCGGCCACCAACACCCCCGCCGTAATATGCACGCCCACGGCACGGAATGCAAAATATAAAACCAAAATAGTAAATAACCAATCGGCACACACATAAATAATGGTCCAGGTCAGTTTTTTCTTTTTCTTATGGATAAGGTCAATGCCTTCGTCCAGTTGGTCTACAAAGTTATCATACTTGCCTTTGGGGATTAACGCGCGGAATACGTGGAACAACACTTTGTTCATCAGGCGGAAAATACGGCGCACCCATTTGGAGCGCCATTCATCATTAAACAAAAACGCGGTGACGGCCACACACACCGCACACATCACCACAATTAAAATGAAGTTTTTTAAGATTTGCAAGGTGGTGGCGGAACTATTGAGAAACAGGAGCAAAGAGCCCTGCAAAATAATAACCGCCAACACAAAGTAGAGCAACACCGTAATTACAATACTGGCCGTCACGCACATACCAAACGGCACGCGGCGGCGGTTGAGCAGGTGGGCCCTCAACGCAAAGCCGGACACCCCTAACGAAGACACCACATAATTAACCGTAGTAGATACCAGCGCAATCCCAATGGCGGCCCCTTTGCCGATACGGCGGCCCATAATGCGCAGCACCTCATACAAACTGAGCCCCATGGCTACATAAATCAAGGCGGAAGATAACAGCGAAAGCCCCAAATACAAGGTACTTACTTCGCGCCAAATTTTTACAAAACTGTCCTTGGCCTGATAGACCAATAACCCAATAATTCCCAGGGAAAGCAAGCCCCCAATCGCATATAATAAATATTTAACCGGTTTTTTCATAACGGCACCTTAAAGTATAAATTAAATAAATTGTACAATTTATTAAGGGCTTTTTGGGCCCATTTGACTATTTATTACAGGATTTTTTATGAAAAGCATTAAAGTAATCGGCGCCAAAGGGCACAATTTACGCAACATTACGGTAGAAATACCCAAAGACAAAATGACGGTAGTGACGGGCCTTTCCGGCTCCGGCAAAAGCTCGCTGGCATTTGACACCATTTACGCAGAGGGCCAACGGCGGTATGTGGAAAGTATGTCCGCCTATGCGCGGCAGTTTTTGGAACTGATGGAAAAGCCGGACGTGGAACATATTGAGGGGCTATCCCCCGCTATTTCCATAGAACAGCGCAATCCGTCCAAAAACCCCCGCTCCACGGTGGCCACCGTCACGGAGATTTACGACTATCTGCGCCTGTTGTTTGCGCGTATCGGCCACCGCCATTGCCCCCGCTGCGGGCGGGAAGTGGAAGCCTGGAGCGTGCAGGGCATTACGCAGGATATTCTTAAAAAATTCAACGAAAAAACGGTTTATGTTTTATCCCCCCTCATTCAAGGCCGGGCCGGTACGTACGAGGAACTTTTCGCCAAGCTGAAAAAAGAGGGCTATGTCAAAGTGCGTGTGGACGGCACCGTGGCAGAAGTGGCCCAACCGCCCGTATTGGAACGCTATAAAAAGCATACCATTGAACTGGTGGCGGACGAAATTTTTGTGGAAGAATTTGAAAAAGAGCGTTTAAGCGAAAGTTTGGAAAACGCCCTCAAATATTCCAAAGGACTCGTGCATATTTTGGAAGAAGGCGAAAACCCACGCGAATTTACTTATAGCGAAAACAACGCCTGCGCCCACTGTGGCATTGGGTTTAGTGATTTGGAGCCGCGCCTCTTTTCGTTCAACTCCCCCTATGGGGCCTGCCCGGACTGCAACGGCCTGGGGCTGAAAATTGAGATTGACGAAGATTTAGTCGTGCCGAACAAAACACTATCCATTAACGGGGGAGCCATTGCCGCCTGGCACAACCCCGTCACAACCCGCACCCACCGTTGGAAAAGCTCTTGGAGCGGCTACTATTTTGACATCTTGCAACAAGTCTGCCGCCAAGGCCATATCAATATGAACACCCCTTGGGAAAAACTCCCCAAGGCCCAGCGCGATTTACTGCTCTACGGCGCGGGCGGGGCCAGTTATACGTCCGTCATTTCGGGCGGGGAACAAGCGTTTGAGGGCGTTATTACAAACCTCAAACGCCGCTACCAGGAAAGCGAAAGCGATTTTGTAAAAGAAGAAATCCACAACCGCTTTATGCGCGAAGTGACCTGCCCCACCTGCCAGGGCCAACGCCTCAAGCCGGAAGCCTTGTCCGTCTACATTAACGGCAAAAGCATTGTGGATATTACATCTATGCAGGTTTCGGCCGCGCTTAACTATTTTAACAACTTGCAATTAACCGCCAAAGAGCAAACCATTGCCAAAGACGTATTAAAAGAAATTAAGGCCCGCTTGGGCTTCTTAAACAGCGTGGGGCTGGCTTATTTAACCTTGGACCGCAAAAGCCAAACGCTCTCCGGCGGGGAAGCCCAGCGTATCCACCTGGCAACGCAAATAGGCTCCGGGCTGACCGGGGTGTTATATGTACTGGACGAGCCGACTATCGGCCTGCACTCGCGCGATAATGACCGCCTGATTGAAACGCTCAAAAACTTGCGTGATTTAGACAACACGCTAATTATTGTGGAACACGATAAAGACACCATTTTAGCTTCCGATTATGTGGTGGAAATCGGCCCCGGGGCGGGCGAATACGGCGGACAGATTGTAGCCGCGCAGGAAACCCCAAAATTTTTGAAAAACGAAAAATCCCTCACCGCCTCTTACTTAAACGGACGGCAGCTGATTTTGCCCCGCGCCGAACTGCGCCCGGGGAACGGAAAATACTTACAAATTTTAGGGGCGCAGCAGTTCAACCTTAAAAATATAGATGTCCAAATTCCGCTGGGCAAATTTGTATGCGTGACCGGGGTTTCCGGCTCCGGCAAAAGCACGTTAATCCACCAAATTTTGTACCGCGCGCTGGCCCAAAAGTTTTACGGCGCCAAAGAGGCCCCCGGCGCCCACCGCGCTATCAAAGGGTTGGAAAATATAGATAAAGTAATTATTGTGGACCAAAGCCCCATCGGCAAAACGCCGCGCAGTAATCCGGCCACTTATACGGGCGTGTTTTCCCACATCCGGGATTTATTTGCCGAAATGCCCGAAGCCAAACGCCGGGGCTACAAGCCGGGGAGGTTTTCATTCAACGTAAAAGGCGGCCGGTGCGAAAAATGCCAAGGGGACGGCATCTTAAAAATACAAATGCAATTCCTGCCCGATATTTATGTAAAGTGCGAAGAATGTGCCGGCAAACGCTTTAACGAAGACACCCTGCAAGTAAAATTCAAAGGCAAAAACATTGCCGAGGTGCTGGATATGAGCGTTTCGCAAGCGTTGGATTTTTTTGCCGCCATTCCGCGTATCCAACGCATTTTGAAAACCTTAAATGACGTGGGCCTGGGCTACATCAAATTAGGCCAAGCGGCCACCACGCTTTCCGGCGGGGAGGCCCAGCGCGTAAAACTGGCGGATGAACTTTCCCGCAAGGGTACCGGCAAAACGCTGTATATTTTGGACGAACCCACCACCGGGCTCCACTTTGCCGATATTGATAAACTCCTGCACGTTTTACACGGCCTGGCCGATAAAGGCAACACCGTGCTGATTATTGAACACAATTTGGACGTTATCAAAACGGCGGATTGGCTGATTGATTTAGGGCCGGAGGGCGGCGATAAGGGCGGCAACATTGTCTGCCAGGGCACGCCGCGCCAAGTGGCCGCCTGTGCCGGGTCCTACACCGGCAAATACCTCAAGCCGGAGTTGGACGCGGTGGACGCATTTTTGAAAACGCACCCGCAGGCCCAACTCCACACGCCCAAAAAGAGTGCCGCCAAACAACCGGGCAAGAAGAAATAATATGAAAGAAAAACTCCATAAAACCAACGCCGCCCGCCATTTGGATACGTTGGGCATACCGTACGAATTAATATCCTACCCGGTGGACGAAGACGACCTGGGCGCCCACCATGTAGCCGCCGCCACCGGGCAAAACCTGGCGCAAATTTATAAGACGCTCGTTTTACGCGGGGAGCGCACCGGGTACTTTGTGTGCGTGATTCCCGGGGCGGCCGAATTGGACTTAAAACTGGCCGCCAAGGCCGCCGGGGATAAATCCTGCCAAATGCTCCATGTAAAAGAGCTTTTCCCGCTGACGGGCTACCTGCGCGGCGGGTGTTCGCCCTTAGGTATGAAAAAATTGTTTCCTACCTTTATTCACGAAGATTGCATTTTGTGGGATTACATTTTTGTAAGCGCGGGTTTGCGCGGCCTGCAAATTAAAATCAACCCGCAGGATTTGTTAAAAGCCGTACCCGCCCAAACGGCGCCTTTGTGTGCGGACGGGTACTAATTACTTGCAAAAACAAGCGCAGGTTCTTATACTATAAATAGAGGATTTTTTACAAAAAAGGGGGTTTTTATTTATGTACGCAAGCATTTGGAAGCGTTTTTTTGCATTTTTAATTGATGCGGCTATTTTTGCCGTATTGTTTTGGGCCGTGGCGCACGCCGCCGGCTCCGGCACGGCGGCCCTTACCTTGGTCGTGGTGATTTGGCTGTATTATGCGTTGTTGGAAAGCTCCCCCATGCAAGCCAGTTTGGGCAAAATAATCGCCGGTATTAAAGTGGTGGACCACCGCGGCCGCCGCCTGACATTTTGGCAAGCTACGGAGCGCATTTTATCCAAATTGGTCACTAATTTAACTTTTTACTTCGGCTTTTTTATGGCCGCGTTTGACCGCCGCAAACAAACCCTGCACGACCGCATCAGCCATAGCGCCGTGATACTCAAAAATGCGGAATTTGACCCGGACGATTTTATAGAGGAAGAAGAAACTTCCCTTACTATGGTGACGATTGTTTCCATTTTACTGGCGCTCGTGTTTGTTTCCGCCCTGTTAATGACGGTCAGCCTGCCCCAATATAAACATTTGGCCAACAAAGCGCAAGCCGGCCTGGTGGCAACGCAAGTGGCCCAAATACAAGCCGTACAAGCCGGACGCGTGCAAGCCGGGGCGGACAGCGCCGTTTGGAACGGGGAATTTGAAAACTGCCAAAAACTCACCCCGCGCATTTTGAAATGCTCCGGCTTTGAGGTTTATTTAGTGCCCACGGGCATTACCGCCGCGGTGCGCTCCCCGGCCGGGGATTTGCTCTATACTCTTTTTAAGGCGGACAACCAAAACCGTGTGGTCTGCACGCCCGTCACGCAGGAAAGCCGCACGTTCTGCAAAGAATTATTATAACACCCCCCGCTTTAACCAAAACCGCAAAGCCCCTCTACCCGAGGGGCTTTTTTATGTGGGAAAAGTATAAAATTGAGTGGAAATTTAAGAGGTTGCGAGGACAACGCCGACGGGCAAAAGACGACGCAAAAAAAGCCGAGAAGAAGAAAATAATTACCCCCCGCCAAATACCCGGCGTATTTTTTGCGAGTATTTTGGCTGTCCGGCTAGGACGCAAGCAACCGAGCGTATACTGGGAAAGGGCGGCAGCCCGAGGTATCCGAGGTTGCGAGGACAACGCCGGCGGGCAAAAGACGACGCAAAAAAAGCCGAGACGGGGGATCGA
>CAKUDJ010000027.1 GCA_934644855.1 uncultured Elusimicrobiales bacterium | reverse complement strand
TGGGCGGCGGCGGCGCGGAGCGCGTGATGTTGCAGCTTTGCGCCGGGCTCGTTGGGCGCGGTCACCGCATTACCTTGCTTACCTTGTATGACGCGCCGGATTTTTATACGGTTCCGCCGGGCGTGGAACGGGTGCAGGCCCATGCGGACCCGCAGGCGCAAGGCTTGTGGGGGCGTATCAAGCGGGTATGGTTTTGGCGGCGGGCCCTAAAGCGCACACGGCCGGATGTGGTTATTTCTTTTATGGCGCTTGGGGTGTTGGCCGCCGCGTGGTTGTTGCGTGTGCCTTATATTTTTGCAGAACATTTAGATATTTCCAAGGTGCGGTTGAGCCGACAATGGCTTAAATGGCGCCTCTTTTTACTCAACCGTGCCGCCCGCGTGGTGGTGCTTTCCTGGCGGGATAAGGCCTATATTGAAAGGCATTACCCCCGTTGGAAAACAACCGTTATTTACAACCCGGCCTTTCCGCCTCAACCGCTCCGGCAGGAACGCCCGCCCTATTTTACCGCGCCGCACACGGTACTGGCCGTAGGGCGTTTAACCCGCCAGAAAGGCTTTGAGCGGCTGTTGGAAGCGTGGCAGTTGATTCAGCCGCGCTTTGCGGATTGGCAGTTGTGCATTGTGGGCGGCGGCGAAGACAAAGAAAATTTAATCAGTTTGTCCGAAACATTAGACGTACAGGGGAGCGTGTCGTTCGTGCCGCCCCAAAAAGATTTATGCGCCGCGTACCAATATGCGGATTTACTGGTTATGTCCTCGCGCTTTGAGGGGTTCCCCTTGGTACTGCTGGAGGCCATGGCGGCGGGCGTGCCTGCCGTCAGCTTTGTGTGCAACGGCCCGGACGTGATTATCCGTGACGGCGCAGACGGCTTTTTAGTCCCCCAGGGAAATACCGATTTATTAGCCGAAAAAATGGCGCAACTGATGCAGGATGAGCCCCTGCGCCAAGCGTTTGGCACCCGCGCGCGGGAAGTGTGCGGAAGATTCAGCCCGGAACATTTTGTGCAGGAGTATGAACAAGTATGTTTAGCCGCCCGCAAGTAAGCATTATTATCCCTGTATATAATATGCAGGACGAACTGCCCAAATGTTTGGAAAGCGTGGTTTGCCAAACTTTTACGGATTATGAAGTATTGGTAATCAACGACGGCTCCACCGATAATACCGCCCAAATTATTCAAAATTTTAAGGAACAACACCCGCATTTTATGTGCCTCACGCAACCCAATCAAGGGGTGGCGGCGGCGCGTAATGCCGGGCTTTTGCGCGCGGAAGGGACGTATGTTTGCTTTTTGGACGGCGACGATTTTTTAGAGCCGCATTTTTTGCAACGTATGGTATCGGCCGCCCAAAAAACAGGGGCGGATGTTTGCGTTTGCCCGCGCCCGGTGTATGAAATAAGCACAGGCAAAATCAGCCCGGAAAAATTTACTTGTCCCCCGGTTATGTGCGGGGAGGAAAAAGCCGCCGCGTTTGAATCTTTCCAGGCCGTTATGAGTGTGTGCGGCAAACTGGTGCGGCGGGAGTGGCTGCAAAAACGTCACATCTGTTTTCCGTTGCAGGCGGTGGCGGAAGATATTTTGCCGTCTGTGCAAATGTTGGCCCACGCGCCTAAAACGGCGTTTGTGGCGGATACCGCCAGTTATTATTGCGTGGGGGGCAAAAATGCGCTTTCTTCACGCGTGCAAGGTAAATTTACCGCGTTGTTTACGGCGTTTATGCAGGCGCAGAAATGTTTGGTTAGCACGGGCCTTTACGCCGCTTTTGCGCGCGGCTTTGAAAACGTGCGTTTAACGTGTTTGTTGAGCCATATTTCCGCCTTTGGGCTTACGTCCGAGGAGTGGCAGTTGGTAGTAGAAAACCGGGCGGAATTATTAGCCGTGCCGCTGGGCCTGTTGCGCGGGCGCTCGGCGGGGCTAAAGGTGCAGTTCTTCCTGCTGAAATTGTGTTTGCGGTGCGGGGTCAGTTATCCGCGCGTATGGGCCAAAATAGCGCGGCTTAAAAAATCAGCGTGCGGCAAGCGTGTGTAAGAAAATCCGCCAATCCCCGCTGTATTTGGTCAGCGCCCACAGCGCCGCCAAAAAGATAATGCCGCCTGTAAAAACCGTATAGAACGGCGCGGAAAATGCACAAAATTTGGTGGCGGCCGCCGCCGGAACCAGCGCAATTACATTTAAGGATAAAATCCGCACGCCGTCTAATAAAGAGCGCCCGTAAGCGATTTTGGCAAAGTGTTTGGCAAATAAATATTTATTAATTGTAAAACCTATCAAACAGCACGCGGCTTGCAAATACGGGTACGCAAATGCGCCCCAGTAGTAAATCCCCGCAATTACCGCCCCGGTAAAAAGTAAATTGCTAACCAGTAAATAAGGCATGGCCTCTTTTAATTTGCGTTGGGCGGCAAACAGGTTGTTTTGCATCATAACCGGCGCCAATAAAACCATTACGAGCAGTAGCGGGCGCAAAAACGCCGCCGCTTGGTGGGCCGATTGGGCGGTGAAATTCCCGCGTTCAAAAAATAAGC
Source organism: uncultured Elusimicrobiales bacterium (assembly GCA_934644855.1). Classification (GTDB taxonomy): domain Bacteria; phylum Elusimicrobiota; class Elusimicrobia; order Elusimicrobiales; family Elusimicrobiaceae; genus Avelusimicrobium. The sequence continues at coordinate 5,585 of CAKUDJ010000027.1, read as the reverse complement.
GCACAATATCCAACGCATAAAAAGCCGTAAACACAAAAAGCGGCATCAGCAAAAAGAATAAAAAGCGGTTGGTGCGCAAAAAATGCACGTTCAGCGCTTCGCCGTCTTGGCGGGCGGAGTCTTCGCTTAATTGGATTTTGCTAACGCCTGTAATGCGCCAGGTGAGGATTTCCGTGGGGGCGTCCGCCAGTTGCTTGGCGTAATTGAGCGCGCTGACTAACCCGCCCGCAAAGCCGCTGATTAAATACACGGGAATAAGCGTATTAGCCAGGCCCACCAATTCCAACAGTTGGCTGGTTAGTAAATTCTTTTTTAGCCGCGCATGAAAAAGACCCCGCCCGGGGGTAAAATCCCACCCGCACCGCGTTTTTAATAAATAGATAAATACGCCCATTTGCAGTACATTCGCCGCCAAAAAGCCGTACACCATGCTGATAATCCCCCATTGTTTGGCGCCCATAAGCAAACACGCAAGCGGAAACAGCGCATTGGCCGGGGCCAACCAGGCGGAGCCGAACAATTTGCGCATTTCCAACAGGCCGGATAAATAAGTAGTAATTAATTGGCACGCAAACAGCAGGCAGACGGCGCTAAATAAATGGGTTTGCTCGTGTAGCAACGCAGGGGAAAAGCGGGTCAGCGCGTGACCGAGTGCGGTGGGGAAAAGGAGCCCTGCCGCGGCTGCTAATCCGCCCAAAAAAACATAAAAACAGAAAACGCTATTCAGCAGGCGCATCCCGGATTTGGGGTCTGTTTTTTCGGCCGCCATGGCTTCCGGGATAAAAACCGCGGCATTGACCCGTTGGGCAAAATTGATAGCCATGCCGCTAAGCATAATCAAATAAAAATACAGGTCTGTATCCGGCCGGGCGCCAAAATAAAGCGCCAGTAAAATACTGTTCAAAAAGGAACACGCCTTCCATGCCGTGGTGGAGCATACCGCCCACCACGCGCCCTTTTGATAGGAAACAGGCTGAAAAAGGTTTCGCATATTTGATATTATAATAATTTAGGAGATAGATAACTGTGACAACCAAATTTGAACCTGTTATTGGACTGGAAATTCACGTCCAACTGGCTAGCAAAACCAAGCTGTTTTGCTCTTGCCCCAACGGCGTAGGGGAAGACACCAAACCCAACACCGCCGTTTGCCCGCGCTGCACGGGTCAGCCCGGGGTGCTCCCGGTGCTGACGGAAGGCGCCGTAAAGCTTGCCGTGAAGGCAGGCCTCGCTTTGGGGTGCAAAATTAACGAATATTCCACCTTTTCGCGCAAACATTATTTTTACCCGGATTTGCCCAAAGGCTACCAAATCACACAGTTTGATAAACCGATTAACGGCGCCGGAAGTATTGAAATTACCTTCGGCCCCAAAGAAAATTTACAAAAAAAGAAAATCGGCATTCATCATGCCCATTTGGAAGAAGATGCCAGTAAATCCGCCCACTTTGAAGGCTACTCTTTAATTGACTTTAACCGCTCGGGCTGCCCACTGCTGGAAATTGTTTCCATGCCGGATATGCGCAGCCCGGAAGAAGCTTACGCGTATTTGACGGAAATTAAACGCCTGATGAAATGGGTGGACGCTTCCAACTGCGATATGGAAAAAGGCGAACTGCGCGTAGATGTGAACGTGTCTTTGCGCCCGGTGGGGCAGGAAAAATTCGGCACCCGGTGCGAAATTAAAAACTTAAACTCTTTTAAGGCCGTGAAAGATGCCTTGTATTACGAAATCAACCGCCAGACGGAACTGTTAAATAAAGGCGGCCAAGTGGTGCAGGAAACCCGCCTGTGGGATAAAGAGCAAAACATTACGCGCCCCATGCGCTCCAAAGAGGACGCCTTGGATTACCGTTATTTCCCGGAGCCGGACTTGCCGCCCATTGTGCTCAAACACGAATGGTTGGAAGATGTCAAAAAACAAATGCCGGAATTGCCCGCCCAAAAAGAAGCCAAATTTATGGCGGCCGGGTTAAATGCGTATGATGCCGGAGTGCTGACGTCTTCGCTGGATTTGGCCGCTTATTTTGAGGCCGTGACGGCGGATAAAAAAGTTCCGGTCAAAACGGCGTCCAACTGGATTCAGACCGACTTGTTGGGTATGCTCCACGCGGAAAAGAAAGAAATTGCCCAAAGCCCCTTTTCCGCCCAAACTTTGGCGGAACTGTTGGAAATGGTGGAAGGCGGCAAAATTACCCGCAAGCAGGGCCGTGACGTGTTTGATAAAATTTGGCAGGAAGGCGGCTCCCCCAAAGCCATTGTGGAAAAATTGGGCATGGTACAAGTAAGCGACGAAGGCCAACTGGAAGCCTGGGCCAAAGCCGCTATTGAAGCCAACCCCAAAGCGGTGGCCGATTATAAAAAAGGCAACAAGGCCGCCATCGGTGCTTTGGTGGGCGGGGTGATGAAAGCCAGCAAAGGCAAAGCCAACCCGCGGCTCATCAGCCAACTGTTAGCCAAGTTATTGGCTTAATCGGTTTAGTATAAAGAACGGCCGGGCCTTTTTCAAGGTCCGGCCGTTTTTATGGCTTTTGTGAAGCGGGGCAAAATATTCTAACCCAAAATTCCCCGGGGCCCGGACAGGCAAAATGCTTTATAATAAAAGTATGTTGGTACGCGCACGCGGGAGATTTTATATTGACCCAAGGGCAAAAAGTCTGCTATCATTTATAGGTAGACTCAATATCTAACAATGGAGATACAAATGAAGAACTTATTAAAAGTAGTTTTGGTGTTATCTTTAGCTGCCGGCTTGACCGCTTGCAAAAAGAACATTAAAGATGATGCCAATGCCGACATGAATGCCGGCTCTGCCAGCGAAATGGTATTGGAAGAATCCACGACCGAAGTGGTTCCCGCTGTGGAACTGAGCTTGGGTACGGTGCATTTCGCCCTGGATAAATACAATCTGACTGCGGAAAACCGCAAAGTATTGGAAGCCAACGCCAAGGCCATTAAAGCCAAAGCTGCCGAAGGCTTCAAAGTAGTGGTGGAAGGCAACTGTGACGACAGAGGCACCATCTCTTATAACATCGCCTTGGGCGAAAAGAGAGCCAGCGAAGTAAAAGCCTACTACACCCGCTTGGGTATTGCGGCCGAAAACATTGCCGTTGTTTCTTACGGCGAAGAAAAACCGGTCTGCTACGAAGCTACGCAAAGCTGCTGGGCGAAAAACCGCCGCGCGGATACCGTACTTATCGTAAAATAACCAGTCTTTAGCAAAAGGAGCCCGAACCACTATGAAACAAGTGCTTAAACTTATTTTTATAGGAGGTTCGGGCTTTGCTTTATGCGGCTGCTTAGCCAGCGAGCGTGACATGGGCACGCTTAAATTACAACTCAAAGAGTTGAACGATTCCATTACCGTCATGCAAACCAACCAGGCGGAGCTGGCTACCAAAATGGAAGAACTGACGCAAAGCCTGTCGGTTTCCAGTGAAAATTTATCCCAACTGGATACGCAAATGGCGCGCCTGTCCGCCAAACTGGATGATTTGTCCGCCACGGTGCGTACCCCGGCCCACCCGGCGGCCCAGGCCCCGGCGGCCCAACAAACGGCCGCGGCCGTGTTGCCGTCCGATTTATTCAACGAGGCCAAGGGCCTGTTGGATAAGCAATCCTATGCGGCGGCCGCTACCGGGTTTAAGTTGTATATTTCCAAATATCCTACGAGTGAACAAGCCGAGCAAGCCTATATTTATTTAGGGGATGCTTACGCGGCAGACGGCCAAGCCAAGCCGGCGGCTATTGCGTATGCTACCTTATTACAAAAGTTTCCTCAAAGCAAATTAACGGCCACTGCCCGCCTGAAATACGCGCGCAGTATTGTGCCCTTGGGCAAGACGGACGAAGCCCGCCGTTATTTGGCATCCGTCGTGCAAGAATTTCCTGCCACCCCGCAGGCCGACCAGGCCAAAGCGGAACTGGCAAAACTACAATAACCGTTTTATGAAAAATTTAATGAAGTGTATTCTGCCGCTAATTTTATTGGCCGGCGTTGTGAATGCCGCTTTTGCGCGGCCTAATACGGATGTTTACATCGGTATTACCTCTTACGGGAGCCAAAAAGTGCCCGGTTTAGGGCTGCCGGAATTTAACGCCCCGGCTAAAGCGCAAAATGCCGCGCAGGAAGTGCGGGACGTGCTCCGCGCGGACTTGATGTATATGCGCTACTTTAATGTGCAGGAATCCGGCCCCGCTTTTAACGAAAAACGCGTGGCGGACAGCGTGGGCGCGTGGGGTAAACAGGGTGCGGCGTATGTATTGGCGGGGAGTGTATCTTATGCGGAGCCGTATTACACCATTCGCTTGTATGTATATGATGTCAGCACGCGCACGGCGGTTTTTGCCAAGGCTTATAAAGGCACGCAATCCAGTTTGCGGCGTTTGGCCCATGTGGCGGCGGACCAAATCGTCAGCGCATTAGTGGGCAAATGCGGTATTGCGGATACTAAAATTGCCTTTGCCAACGACGCCACCCGCAAAAAAGAAATTTATGTGGTGGATTACGACGGCCAAAATTTACAAAAATTAACGCACGATAAGAGTATTTCCCTGCTGCCCCGGTGGTCCAAAGACGGGCGGATTTATTATACCACGTACCGTTATGGCAACCCGGATATTTTTGCGATTGATATGAAACTGGGCAAAATTGCGCCGGTGATTATTCGCGGCGGGTTATCCCTTATCGGCGGCGTTTCGCCGGACGGCAAGGCCTTGGTGTTCACCAGTTCCGGCGGCTCCAACCCCAGTATTTATGTATACAATTTGGAAACCCACAAAAAGACCCGCCTGACGAATAAAGCGGCGGTGGACGGCTCGCCGTCTTACTCGCCGGACGGAAAGTATATTACGTTTGTTTCCAACCGGGCCGGCAATCCGCAAATTTATGTAATGAATTTGGAAACGGGCGATACCCGCCCCTTAACGCGCAGTTTTAACTGGTCGGACTCTCCGCAATGGTCCCCCACCGGGGAATGGATTGTGTTTGCGGGGCGTGAATCCCCGTATCATCCCATGGATATCTTTTTGGTGGACTTAACGGGCACGCAAATCCGCCGTTTAACAACGGATGCGGGCACGAACGAAGACCCCACCTGGTCCCCCGACGGGCGCTTTATTGCCTTTACCACCACGCGCAACGGCGGTAAACGCCAACTGTATGTGATGGATTTTGACGGCAGCGCCCCGCATTTAATTGCGGACCTGAAAGGCAACTCCTATACACCGCATTGGAGTTTTGATAATAATTGCAGACAATAATTAAGAAAGCCGGGCCTCCCCCCGGCTTTTGCTTTTGGAAAGAACCCCGGGCGGTATCCCCGGGGTTTTTAACGGGAAAAGAGTGTCTCTTTTTTGAGGGAAAAAAGAAACCCGGCGCGCCGGAAAGAGCATAAAAAAGGGGCCCTTTTATACAAGGGCCCCGGAGCGGAACAAATTATTTTATTTGCAAACGGGAAAGCCTTTTGCAAATAAAGTGCAGGAATTAAATTCCTCGTCTTCGTCCGTTTGGCAGCAGACTTCCGTGCCCCCGTAGGGAATAAAAAGTTTGAAGTCCGTCAGCGTGTTTGCCGGAGTGGCATATAC
>CAKUDJ010000026.1 GCA_934644855.1 uncultured Elusimicrobiales bacterium | reverse complement strand
CGGCGGGGCTTTTATACCCTAAATTAAATCTTCCGGCCGCGTTGACGGAGCCGGAACTGGCCGCGCATATTAAAGCGTTGGGCGCGGAAAATAAGCCGCTCAAAAATTTTATCGGCGCGGGCATTTATGAACATTTTATTCCCGCCGCGGTAAATGCGTTAAGCTCCCGCGGGGAGTTTTTAACCGCGTACACGCCGTACCAGGCCGAGGCCAGCCAAGGCACGTTGCAAACCATTTATGAATTTCAAAGCTGTGTTTGCGCGCTGACGGATATGGACGTGAGCAACGCCTCCCATTATGACGGCGCAACCGCCATGGCCGAGGCCGTATTGGCCGCCATGCGTATTACCGGGCGCCAAAAAGTGGTGCTGTCCGGCGCACTTCATCCGCAATATGTAGAAGTTTTGCACACTTATTTGCGGCACTTTCCCAAAGTGCAGGTGGAAACTGTGCCTTGCTCGCAAGGCACGTTGGATTTGGCGGCCCTCAAAGCCGCGGCGGATAGCGACACCGCCTGCTTTGTGTTGGCGGACCCGAACTTTTACGGCCAGTTGGAAGATGCCCAAGCCGTAGCGGATGTGACCCATGCGGCGGGAGCGTTGTTGGTAAGCGTATTTAACCCGGTTAGTTTGGGCGTGTTGCATACGCCCGGCTCTTACGGCGCGGATTTTGCCGTGGCGGAGGGGCAGCCTTTGGGCAACGCCATGAATTTCGGCGGGCCTGGGCTCGGGCTATTTACCTGTAAAGAAGTCTACAAACGCCAAATGCCCGGCCGCATTGTGGGTATGGCGAAAGATAAAGACGGCCGCCGCTCTTTTGTGCTTACGTTGCAAGCGCGCGAACAGCATATCCGGCGCGAAAAAGCCGCCTCTAACATTTGCTCTAACGAGGCCCTCTGCGCCTTAAACGCGCTGATTTACTTAACGCTTTTGGGCCCGCAAGGCTTAAAAGAAGTGGCGCAACTGAATTTGGAGCGCGCCCACCAATTAGCCCAAGCCGTTCAGGCGCTCCCCGGCTATCAGCTTAAATTTAACGGGCCGTTTTTTAACGAGTTTGTTTTACAATGTGCTAAACCGGCCAAACAAGTGGTTAAAAAATTGGAAAAGAAAGGTTTTGCCGCCTATGCCTTGCCCGGCAAAGGGTTTGAAAACTGCCTGCTTGTGTGCGTGACGGAAACCAAAACCGCGCAGGACGTGGCCGATTTTGCCGCCGCGTTGGGAGGGATTTAATATGCAAGAAATACTAAAAACCAATTTGCTGTCTATTGAAAAATCCCGCCCCGGGCGCCGCGGGGTGCGTGTGGGTACGCCGCAACAAACGGCCGCCCAATATCTGCCGGAAAAATACTTGCGCAAAACCGCGCCCAAACTGCCGGAACTCAGCGAGTTTGACACCGTGCGGCATTTTACGGCACTATCCGAAAAAAATTACTGCTTGGATGCCCAATTTTATCCGCTGGGCTCTTGCACGATGAAATACAACCCCAAAGCGTATGACGGCCTGACCCAGTTGGAAAGTTTTACGCAGGTTCACCCGCTCGCGCCGGAAAGCGCCGTGCAGGGCACCTTAAAAATGCTCTATAATTTGCAGGAGTTGTTAAAAGAAATTACCGGCCTGTCCGCGTTTACGCTTCAACCGGCGGCGGGCGCCCATGGGGAACTGACGGGCATTATGGTGGCTAAAGCCTATCACGCCGCGCGGAAAGATAAAAACCGCACGGAAGTAATCGTGCCCGATACCGCCCACGGCACCAACCCGGCCACCGCCAATATGGGCGGGTTTACGGTAGTAAACATCAAATCCGGCCCGGACGGCCGCGTGGATAAAGCGGCGTTGGCGGCGGCATTGTCCGACAAAACCGCCGTGGTTATGCTGACTGTGCCCAACACGGTGGGTCTGTTTGAAAAGGATATTTTGGAAATTTCCGACCTGGTACATAAAGCGGGCGCGCTGTTATATATGGACGGCGCCAACTTTAACGCGCTGATTGGCCTTGCCAAACCGGGCGATTTTGGGGTGGATATTATGCACCTCAATTTACACAAAACCTTTGCGGCTCCGCACGGTGGCGGTGGGCCCGGCTCCGGCCCGGTGGGTGCGGCGGCGCATGTGGCGCCTTTCCTGCCTAAACCGTTAGTCACGTTGAAAAACGGCAAATATACGTTGCAAGGCAAAATGCCCCGCAGTTTGGGCCGTATGAAAGCCTTTTACGGCAATGTGGCGGTGTGTTTGCGCGGCTATGCGTATTTGCGCCAACACGACGGCAACACGCTTAAAAACATTGCCGAAAACGCCGTTTTAAGCGCCAACTATGTGCGTGTGAGCCTAAAGGATAAATTCCCCGCGTTTTTTGATGAAGTGTGTATGCACGAGTGCGTGTTGCACCCGGTGGCGGAGAAAATGAACGGCGTTCACACGGCGGACATAGCCAAGCGGCTGTTGGATTACGGCTTTTACGCGCCTACCATTTATTTCCCGTTGATTGTGCCGGAAGCTATTATGATAGAGCCGACGGAAACGGAAAATAAAGATATGCTGGATGCGTTTATCCAAGCCATGGGTTGCATTTTTGAGGAGGCCCAAACCGAGCCGCAACAGGTGAAAGAGGCTCCGCACACCCAAAGCGTTAAACGCATAGACGAAGTTTCCGCCGCGCGTGAGCCTAATTTGCGTTGGCGGTAAGGTTGTTTTATCCAAAAGAAGGTTGTTTGCTTTAGTAAGGCGGGTTTGGCGTGTGTGCCGGGCCCGCCTTGCTTTTGTTTGTAATGCAACATACGCGGGCGGTGGTTAGGGTTTGCAACAGGTGCTAAAAGGCCGCCCGGGCCGCTTGATAACTGCTACAATGTAAACTATGGATTTACTGCTCAATACTCCCGCACTTACCGCGTATGAACAAATGGCGTTGGACGAAACCTGCGCGTTGGCGCACGCGGGCGGTTTTTGGCTCCGCTTTTACCGTTGGGCGGATAAAGAGGCCGTCACCTTTGGTTATGCCCAACCGCGCCGCTCTGTTTTGCGCCAAGCGGCGGCGGCCGGAGTGGGCGGGCCTGCCGTGCGCCGCCCCACCGGGGGAGGCATGGTGCTGCATCAGGGGGATTTGACATTTTCCTGCATTTTGCAAAGTGCGCTTCCGCCAGCGGCCTTGTATGCGCGTTTACACGGGGCAATCCGCGCGGAACTGGCCTTTTGGGCCCCGGTAAAAGTATGGGGCAAAACGGCGCCGCAGGCGTATAAGCCCGCTTTGCACGGCCAGGCGGGGGCGTGCTTTTTGAACCCGGTAGAAAATGATTTGTTAGCGGCGGACGGGCACAAAATTTTAGGGGGCGCTATCCGGCGTTTCGGTAAAACGGTGTTGTATCAGGGTTCTTTGCAAATCCCCGGCGCACGGGAAAACCCCTCCTTAAAAAAAGCCGTTATTACGGCCATTATGCGGGAGTTTGAAATCCGTTTTGTGCCCCGTGCCGTGGGAAAAGTTGCGTTAGCGCAAGCTAAAAAATTGGCCCAAACACGCTACCAAAGCGAAGATTGGAACGGTAAATTTGAATGAAAAATATATCCAAAACTTTACTGGCGGTGTTGCTCCTCCCCACGCTGTTTTTTGCGGCGGCGGAAACGGCGCGCCTGTTGTACGCCACGTTGGGGGACGTTAAAATGTTTGCCTGTTTTGCCGGCGGGGCCGCGGTCTACGGGGCTATCCATTTTTGGGTGTATGATTTTTCCCGCGTGTATGTGTTGGGGCACGAACTGACCCACGCCGTGGCGGCCTTGCTTTGCGGATACCGCATTAAAGATATTAGCGTCCGGCAGGACAGCGGCTATGTAAAGTTGACCCGCTGCAACGCGTTTGTGGCGCTGGCACCGTATTTTATCCCGGCGTATACGGTGGCTTTGGGCCTTTTGTATTGTGCGCTTTCTTGGGTGACGGATTTAACTTCATACCGTTGGTTTTTTGTGGCGTTGGCCGGGTTTTGTACGGCGTTCCACTTTGTGCAAACATTCAAAACTTTGTTTGAGGCAGACCAGCCGGATTTACGCATGGCAGGCGGAAAGGTGTTTTCGGCCGTGTCTATTACTTTTGTCAATTTAATTATATTAGCCGTTTTGTGTAAGGTGTTGTTTCCCCAACAAACTAATTTAAGTGCCGCCGCCCGGAATGTGGCAACGGGAACCTATAATGCGTGGCGAATTTTTGTAAACTATATAATAGAATATATTTATAACACATTCTAAAAGGGATTTATGGCGCAAAAGCAGAAAAAGAAAAAAAATTGGGTGGTGCGTTTTTTGGGCGCGTGCTGCACGCTTACATTGCGCACCGTGATGTTTACACTCATGCTCATTTTGTGCCTGTCTGCCGTCTGCTGGGTGTTGTTTATCAAGTTTTTTAATGCCCAATATTTAAGTGAAGAAATTACCGCCCAATTGCAACGCGCCTTAAACCGCCCCGTCGTAATCACTTCTTTAGATTTGAAATTTTTTAATACCTTGGAGTTAAAGGGGTTTTCCGTATTGGATAGTGAGGTTGCCCACGGGGAAGCGTTGGTGTCGGCCGACAGCGTGGCGGTGCGGTTTAAGCTGCTGCCGCTGTTGGACCACCAACTGGTGATAGACGAAGTGACCCTCAACCGCCCGCGTATTAACATTGTGCGCGGGGAGGACGGCCGCTATAACGTGCCGGATATGCGGATGTCTAAAAAAACCTCCGGCGAGGCGGCTTCTCCCGCCGGGGACCGTTTTGCCGTAAGCGTGCAGGACTGGACCGTCAAAAACGGCGTTATGAGCTATAAAGATTTGCAGAATAAAACCACCCACGCCGTGTACGGGCTCAACCTGCATTTTGAGCGCCTGCGCTTTGACGAACTTTCCCGCTTTCAAATGGAAATGGTCTTGCGCAATAAGTGGAAAGACAGTATTTCGGATATGGAAATTAAAGGGGCGGGCCATGTAAATTTTGCCAATTTTGATTGGAGCAACTTTGCCCTGCGCAGTTTGCGCGCGCAAGTGTTTGCGTTCCGCAAGCCGGTGGCTTTAACGGCGGATTTGGATAACCTGCGCACGCCTTATTTTAATATCCGCGCGCAAGTGCCCGCGTTTGAGGGGAAGGATTTATCCGTATTTGATGATGAAATGGCGCAGTTTTATTTGCCGCAAACGGAGGTAAGCTTAAAGGGGATGTTATCCAATAACTACCGCACCTTAAAAATAAGCGAATCTTCCATAACGGCGCAAGATGTGCACGCACAAGCCACCGGCACGCTGAACTTTGCGGATACCCCTTTTACGGCAGACGTGCAGTTTTCCACCGGGCCGATGGATTTGGCCCCGCGGAGCCAAAATTATCCGCCTTTGGAAAAATATAAACTGACCGGCTCCGCCGCCGTGGAAAAAGCCCATATTCTGCGTGCGGACGGGCGTTGGCAGCTGCCCCTGTTAACCTTAACCGCCCAAAATGCGGGGGGAGATTTTTACGGCTTTTTGGCGGACGGGGTAAGCGGAACTTTCCAAGCTAAACAAAATTTTGATAATTTATACGCCCATACCACTTCCGGCAAAGTGACCGTGGACCGCAGCGTGTTTGATAAGTTGCAGTTTTCCGGCTCTTACCGCAAAGGGAACGTGTATGCCAATATCGCCCGAGGGGAATTAAACGGCGTTCCGCTTAAAATGAATTTAGCCATTAACCATATTAAATCCTCCAAGCGCAAAATTACCACCAACATCTATTTGAAACATTTTGAGCCTATGCCGTTTATTGAAGTGGTGTTTGATTTTGCCCATGTGATTGGGCGGATTCATCCGTTTAAGGTGCGGGAGCCGGAAGACGGCCCGTTGGCGTGGCTTGTTAATTTTAGGGAGAGGCTGCCCAAGTTTATGCCCAACTTCGCGGGGACGCTATCCGCCGATACGTTTTCATCCACGGTCATTTCCGGCAATAATTTCTTTGCGGAATTTAACTTGACGGGTTTACTGCCCGGGATGGAGCGCCTAAACGGCACATTAGATGCCACTTTGCAAAACGGCGTGATTCACCAAATGGAAAAACTGGCCGAAGAACAACAGGCGCTCAACATTACTTTTACTCCGTTTATTATTATGCACCGTATGGAACGCGCCGGAAGTTTTAAGGTGGGGCAGGTGTTAAAAGACGTACCTTTTGAGGACATGGCCGCCAGTGTGGATTTTGTAAACGGGCGGATGAACATTAACAATGCTTTTACGCAAGGGCCCACTATTTCCGCCGCCGTGCAAGGATGGACTAACTGGGTAGAAGAAAATTTTGATATTATTATATGGACGATGTTTAACAACACTTCCCGTTCGGGTGCGTTGGCGGAAAACTTGACGGACGAATCCGGCAACCCAGCCTTGGCGTTTAAGGTGTCATCCGCCATGCGCAAACCCAAACTGGAAATGTTAAAAGCCAAGCAGACGGGACGGCAGATTAAAGCCGCCCAATCGCGCGGGCTACGCACCGTTTTTGAATCCAACCGGGATTTTATTAAAGGAGACTTCCATGCCAAGAAATAACCTGGATGTTTTATGCCTCTTACAAGAACACGGGGCTATTATGGAGGGACATTTTGTAATGCCGTCGGGTTTCCATAGCCAGACGTATATTCAAACTTCCCTTTTGTTGCAGCACCCTCATTTAGCCCAACGCATTGCGCAGGCTTTGTCGGATAAGTTTTCCCAAAAAGCGGATGTGATTTTGGCGTTGGAGCCGTCCAACTCTGTCTTGGCACAAGAAGTGGCCCGCGTGCGCGGCGTGCGTGCTATTTTTGCCTCCCGCAACGACCAAGGCCAAATGGTGCTTAAACACAACTTTGTGTTAAAACCCGGCGAACGCGTGCTGGTGGTGGACGACGTGGCCGTCGGCGGGCGCAAATTGGCGCAGGCCATTGAACTGGCGCAAAGTTTGGGCGCCCATGTGTTTGGGGTGGCTGTGATTGTGGACCGCTCCATGGGGTATTTGCCGCTGACGATTCCCCTGCGGGCGCTGCTTTCCTACCCCATGGAAACTTTTGCGGCGAAAGAGTGCCCGCTCTGCGCCGCTAAAATCCCGTTTACAGACGTGGAAAACTTAAATAAATAGGGCAATTATAAAACAAGGAACCTGTATGATTGAAATTAAATTAAAAGCAAAAGAAGAAAGAAGACTGTTGGCCGGACACTATTGGGTGTTTTCCAACGAAATTGACGGGTTGGATACCTCTATTGAACCCGGTACGCTGGTGCGTGTGTTGGCGCATGACGGCACCCAAGCGGGGATTGGTTGTTTTAATCCGCACAGTTTAATTGCCGTACGGCTCCTTAAAAAAGGCGAAGGGGATTTGCCCGAAGATTTTGTGTTTGAAAATTTGGATACGGCTTACGCTTACCGCCGGGAACACGGCCTGCGCAAATACGGCCGTATGTGCTATGGCGAGGCGGACAATATGCCCGGTTTGGTGATTGACCGCTACGGGGATGTGCTAGTCATTGACGTATTAACCGCCGGTATGGAAAAATTAAAACCGCAAATTACCGCCGCTTGCCAAAAAATCTTTAAGCCCAAAGGCATTTTTTACCGCAACGACAGCGCTTTCCGCGCCCTGGAAGGGCTTTCCGGCACGCCGGAAACCGTGGGCGAAGTACCCGAAACGGTGGAAATTGAAGAAAACGGCGTTAAATATATGGTGCCTATCCGCGTGGGTCAAAAAACCGGGTTTTATTACGACCAGCGCGAAAACCGCGCATTCTTAAAACCGTATTTTAAGGATAAACTGGTGTTGGATTTATATTCTTATATCGGCTCTTTTGGCATTACGGCCGCATTGGCCGGGGCCGCCCAGGTGTGGGGGTGTGATTCTTCCGCCGCCGCGGTGGAATTTGCCCAGAAAAATGCCAAATTAAACGGGGTGGATGATATTGCCGTTTTCCACCGCGACGACGCCGAACGCTTGCTTTCCGCCATGAAAAAAGGCGAACTGCCCGACCAGCCCGATATGGTGTTATTAGATCCGCCCGCATTTGTAAAAAGCCGTAAGGCGCTTCCGCAAGCGGTGGGGTTGTATGTAAAACTGGTCAAAATGGCGTTGGAAGGCTTAAAAACCGGCGGTTATTTGGCCTTTTCCACTTGCTCCCACCATGTATCGCGCGAATTATTTATGGACATCATCCGCCAAGGGGTGAGCAAATCCGGCAAGCGGGCGGTGTTGGTGGAACTGCGCGGACAAGCCAAAGACCACCCGGTGTTAATCGGTATGCCGGAAACAGAATACCTGCACTTTGCCTTACTGCAAGTGCGTGAGTAGGCGGCGTTAGCCGAAAAAATCTGTTTTAGATAGGGGTTTGCTTTGCGTGAGGGCGGCAAACCCCGGTTTTTTGGGTGCTATCCCCGATAACAAAAGACCCCGCTTTAGGCGGGGTCTTTTAATAAAAGGAAAAATGCCGAGGGACAGGATCGAACTGTCGACACCTGGTTTTTCAGACCAGTGCTCTACCACTGAGCTACCTCGGC